>WTCK01000291.1 GCA_013138615.1 Candidatus Thorarchaeota archaeon
CGACGCTCAAGATTGACGAAAATGTATCGCGGGTCATAACCGAGTGCAATCATCTGTTCGAACATTGACTTGTACATGCGAGGCGGCCCACAAAGCGCTGCTGTACATTTCGTTGGGTCAACATTCACTTTATCCAGATGCGTTGGTGCGCGGCCTGTCAAACCCCCCCAAGCAGGGTCTCTGGTGGCGGTCTGAATAATCTCAATATTCTCTGCTGTTGCGATATCCTTCATTGCCTCCAGCTCTTTTGCAAAGAGCAATTCCTTGCCCAGCTTTGAACTATTGATAATCGTGATGTTGCCAAACAGCCAGCGATTGTCTAATGCGTAGAGGAAGACTGACCTGAGCGGCGCCATGCCGAGTCCAGCTGCTACGAGGAGTAGATCCCTGTCGTAAAATCGGTCCATTGGGAAGCCATTCCCATAAGGTCCCCGAATCCGTACCATATCACCAGGCTTAAGCTTGTGAATCTCAGAGGTGACACGACCCGCCTCGCGGATGCAGAGCTCAAAGAATCCCATCCTTCTGGCAGATGAGCAGATTGAGATAGGTACCTCTCCATGGCCAAGGAGTGATAGCTCTACAAACTGACCAGGCATGAACCGCCAGGATTGAGCTATCTCGGGGTCATCAAAACGAAACAGGAAGAGCTTCTCGTGTTCAGTTAGGTCGTACACTCTCAAGAGACGACACTTGTGGGTTTCGTAGGTCTTCATTGGGTCTGGTTTCAACATTTAAGCTCCACCTCCAGTTCCGTAGACTTCCAGAAGATTCTCTTTGAACTGGATGTCTGCTGGGCAGAAGTATGTACATCTGCCGCAACCTACGCAGTATGAGGTGGTTGTAGTTTCGCAGTAGGCATTCTTGCATTGGTAGCGATTGTGGAAACGGTCCTTCTTTGTGGGTCTAAAGTTGTGACCCCCCGCCACAAGACCGTGCGATCTAAATTGGCAGGAATCCCAGAACCTGACACGCTCGCCCCCAGCCCCATCAAGAGTTGGCAGGTCTTTGACCTCATAGCAACGGCACGTCGGGCACGTAAGTGTGCAATTGCCACAGCCAAGGCACTTGTCGCTCTCGCGCATGTACATGGGATGGTCGAGGTGTAGTTCAAGACGGTATCTCATATCATCCCAGTTCCCTTGAACCGTAAACATGGACCTCCGTTTGGCTTCGAATTTGGCGAAGTTGCCCTTGTCTTCGCTTGAAATTTCCTCGAAGTACTCTGGGGAGTTCTCGATTAGCTTGTGTCCAGTCACGGTTCCCACGCGAACTAGATAGCCGTCAGGGAGGCGATGAAGGAAGAGATCGAAGCCTGCGTCAACAAAGTCGGTGCGGCGCACGCTGCAGAAACAATACTCATCAGGAAGGCAGGAGAGTCCAATGATTATTCCATTCTCTCTTCGAATCTGATAGTAGGGATCTGGTAGATCGTCAATGAAACGCGAGTCCATGATGCGCAGACCTACAATGTCGCAAGCATGCACACCAAAGATGATGATGGGTTTACCTTCGGGCATCGTTTCATGAATCTCAACATTGACCGTGTCAAAAGTGAAGACTGTTTCTCGTTCAGGGAAGAAGTACTTTCTTGGGGGAGTTATCGTTCGGTTGTACTCGAACTCCACCTCTTTGACATCGCCAATCTCTCTGAAGTCGTAGAACTTCTCTGAGATTTTCTTAGGCCCATAGAGAGTTCCCATGGACTTTAGTCGCTCGAGGAATTCGCAGACCTTTTCCTTTGGGAGCTTTACGTAGCGCATCTGTTCAGACACCCCATGCCAGATGATGACGCGGATTGCGCCATGGAGCATATAATAAGAGTAAGGATATGGACTGGTTATTTGAATTGTTCCTAACCTAGAAATCCTAGCCTAATGAGAACAACAGGAGGAATCCTGTGACTAACGAAATCGTGTGGAAGAACCCTTTTATCACATGAAACTATCTGGTGGGACACTATTCTAGTGTTTGATGATGAGATAATCGACCGTTCACGTTTCAGCGAATCAAGGGAGTATGCAAACTCCGGTAGATGAGTTGGCGGGGGTATTTCTGTGTCGAGATTTTGGATTGGATTTCCAAGATCGTTCAAGTGCTATGCAACTGTTGCCAATCCTTGGCCCCTTGTAGGACAATGAATGTCAGGCTTTTGCACCAAGCTCGCATGACCGCTCCATTCTCACAGAGCGAGCTAGGAGAAGACGGAAAGATAGTGTTGGAAGATGGACGTATGAGAACAGACTCTGGAGTTCTGGAACAACGCAAGACGGTGTGCGCCCTAGTCCTAGCAGCTGGACAGGGCAGCCGGATGAGCGAAGAAACACTGAAACAGCTACATCCGGTGGCTGGGCTTGCACTGTTGAAAAGAGTGCTGTGCTCCTTGCGGGATGCGGGAATCGTGGAAGTTCACGTGGTGGTGGGCTGTGAAGGGGATCGGATCCAGCAGCAAATTGGCACGGATTATGCAGGGCTGAATATGCAGTACATCCACGCCGAGCACTGGTCTCAAGGGAATCTCCATTCCTTCTTGGCGGCCCGCGGCTTCTGTGATCAGGACTTCATCCTCTGCATGGGTGATCATATCTTCGACCCAGAGATTGTGCGGAAACTACAACGAGTGGATTTAACCGGAGCTCTTGCCTTGGCGGTGGATCAGGTTCAGTACTCTCCTGATGACACTCTTGTGCTGGAACGCGACGGTAAGATTGTCGATACTGGCAAGGGCCTTTCAGTGTGGAACGGTGTGGACACTGGGTTCTTCAAGTGTGCTCCCAAGATTTTCAAGCATGCAATGGCGGCGAAGGAAGCAGGAAAGGCAGAGTTTGTGGAGTGCGTAAGACTGGCGGCTGAAGAGGGGGAGGCGCAGACTCTGGATGTGAGCGGATACTACTGGGTCGATGTTGATACTGAGGAGGATGTGAAGCGGGCGAAGTGGATCTTGGCGAAGTACACCCAGAAGGGGCGGAGCGCTTCGGACTTCATAGCCCATTATTTGAATCGACCACTTGAAATCAGGCTGGCCTACCATCTATCGGATACACGGGTTACCCCCAACATGGTCACGCTGGCAAGCAACGTAGTGGCCTACCTAGCGGCTGCGTTCTTTCTCTTTGGCCAGCTGCTGCCGGCAGCGCTACTCACTTTCGTCGTGGGGATAGTGGACGGAGTTGACGGGAAGCTGGCCCGAATCCGGCGGCAGGCCACCCGGCTAGGCAAACTAGAACACGCCTTTGATCTACTCTTCGAATTCGCCTGGCTGATAGCACTGGCAACTTACCTCAGCGCCTTCTGGGGAACGCTTCCGATCCTACTGGCTGCCGGGTCTATCACTTTGATGGCCTTCTACCGGATGGTCTACGATTTGTTCAGTAGAACTATGGGAGAGAGCCTTGACAACTATGGGCCATTTGAACGAAGGTTCCGACGAGTGGCGGGGCGACGCAATCTCTACAACATCCACATATTGGTATTCGTGCTTCTGGGTATTCCGCTCTGGGCGCTCTTCACCATCATGCTGCATGCGAGCGTTACTGCAGCAGTCTACGTTGTCCGAGTTGGAATGCACCTCCACGCCGCCGACCGTCAGTGACTTGTGTCAGTAGTTTCCCTAGCTGAGAAAAACCGACCATATTCAGAAAGATTATATCACCCCGCTAGTTCCCGCCGTCGTTGTAGCCACAGTCTGGAGAAAATAGAACATGGTCAGCAAGGCGACAAAAAAAACATCGGCAAAGCCTAAGCCTACTGACGTTGCCATAATCGGTGCGGGCATGGCAGGAATCAGCGCCGCCTTAGCACTTGCCGACGGCGGTCATCATGCGCATCTCATTGAAAGGACAGTGAGTATCGGGGGGGCTTATGTCGCCATATACAAGATATTTCCTGCTCTCGAATGTAGCGCCTGCGTCATGACTCCGCTCACCTCATTCGTGGGTAAACACCTGAACATAACGATACACTCTCTCTCAGAGGTAAAGAAAGTTAAGGGCAAGGCGGGCGACTTCACTCTAACGATTCACAAGAAGGCCCGCTACGTCGATGAGAACAAGTGCACTGGCTGCGGCCTCTGCATCGCGGCCTGTCCGGTGGAAGTCCCAAACCATTACGACATGGGACTATCGCTGCGCAAGGCGATATACATGAACTTCCCACAGCAGATTCCTCTGCTGGCCGCCATTGATAGAGATGCTTGTATTGGCTGTGGAACATGCGCTTCAGTATGCCCACAGGACTGCATTATGTACGACGATGAGGATAAGGAGTACGACCTGAACGTTGGGGCAATCATAAACGCTGCAGGCTTTGAGGAATACCAGCCAACCGACTATGCTGAATACGGCTACGGCGTGTTTCCGAATGTCGTGACAACCCTAGAGTACGATCGTCAAACACATCCAACAGGACCGACTGATGCACACATGGTCCGCCCCTCTGATGGCAGGGAACCTGAAACCATCATGTTTGTGAACTGCGTTGGGTCAAGAGACGTTCGGGAGAATATTCAGGGGTACAGTCATCATTGCAACAGGGTCTGCTGTTCTTTTGGATTAAAGCTGGCCCAAGTCACTCGAATGCACTATCCTAAGGAGCATTGCAAGATAATCTACACCTACATGGACATGCGCACTTGCGGGAAACTGCTGGAAGAGTTCCTCTGGGATTCGCAGCACAACCAAGATATTGACTTCATCCGCGGCAGGATTGCTGAGATCAATGAAGACCCTGATACTCGTGACCTCATGGTGAAGCTGGAAGACACCGATGCCGGAGAGATTCAAGAGATCAAAGTGAACATGGTCGTTCTCAACTCGAGCTTCAGGCCTGCTGAAGGTAGTGAGGAACTTGCGAAGGTCTTGGGCATCGAGCTCGATGAAACGGGCTGGGTTAAGGAGAAGAACCCGAATTCCGGGGCTCTCGAAACCACCCGCGATGGCATATACATGGCTGGATGCATCCACGGACCCAAGGACGGCACAGACACGGTCAATGAAGGTAAGGGTGCAGCTATGGCTGCACAGTCAATACTACCGCTCCCACATCCCCCCGTACCTGAGGCAGTTCCACCTCTGGACGTCGGAGAAGAGCCGAGAGTTGGGGTGTTCATCTGTCATTGCGGCGGAATCATTGGCAATGTAATAGACTCGCCCGGTCTCGCACAGTGGGCTAGTCACCTTCCGAATGTTGTTCACAGCACTGACTACATTTTCATGTGCAGTGACCCCGGTCAGGAGTTCATCACAGAAGCCATCAAGGAGCACAAGTTGAATCGCGTGGTCGTTGGTTCATGCTCACCGCTCCAACACGAAGATACTTTCAGGCGAGCACTAGAGGCTGCTGGCATATCGGGTTACTATCTTGTGGGGCCCGTAGGGCTGAGAGAGATGATTGCGCTGGTCAACATGAACGACCCTCCAGATGTTCGCCAGGAGAAGGCACAGGACATGATCCGTTCCGGGGTCGCCAAGGCCATCAATAATGAGATTGTACCTGTCAAATCAGTAGATGTAACTCGAATTGCGATGATTGTTGGTGGTGGGGTTTCGGGAATGACTGCCGCGCTTGACATTGCTCGGAAGGGCTTCGATGTCATCCTTGTTGAGAAGGAGAACAAACTTGGCGGTAGGCTGAATGACCTATACAACCTATTCCCCAAGATGGAAAGCGCCCAAGAGATCGTGGACGACCTCACAGCACGTGTGGAGAAGGAGAAACGGATCAAGATTCTGCTCAACTCGAAGCCAGTATTGAGGGAAGGGTCCTACGGTAACTATGGGATAACCATTCAGAATACAGAAACTGGAGAGCAGAAAGTTCACACGATTGGCTCAATGGTCATCACAACGGGCACAGATACTTACGACCCAAAGAAGGGAGAGTACGGTTGGGAGGAAGTCCCAGGAGTCATTACAACACTCCAGCTTGAGCGTATGATAAGAAATGGAGAACTCAAGAAGCCGCCAAAGAATCCGGTGTTTATCCACTGCGTTGGTTCAAGACAGAGCCCAGGAGAGGGGAATAGATACTGTTCAAGGGTGTGTTGTTCCGCAGTCATAACTATGCAGCACGAACTGAAGGAGATGTTTCCGGACATCAGAGTGTTCTCGGCCTATAAGGAGCACATCCGCCCATTCGCCAACAACATGGAGGAGATGTGGCGGGAGAACCGTCAGAAGGGCGTTAGCTATCTACGCTGGATAAGAGAAAAACCGGTAACCGTTGAGAAAGCTCCTGATGCTGATGAAGCCATTGTAACAGTATATGATACCCTTTCCCAGGAAACCTTCAAGATACGATCCAACATGGTTGTGCTCGCACTAGGCTTGGAAGCACCCCACGATGTCAATGAACTTACCAAGGCATTGGGAATCAACCGAGGACAAGATGGATTCCTGCTTGAGGTTCATATGAAGTTCAAACCAGTGGAAACCACTGTCCCAGGCATCTTCTTGGGTGCAACCTACGCAAAGAACGTATCAGACTCAATCAATCAGGCACGCGGTGCCGCCAGCGCAGCTTGTGCTCCACTCAATCTCGGTACTGTGAATATCGAACTTCTAACAGCAGATGTGGACGAAGATCTCTGTGTTGGATGTGACCTCTGTCATTATTCAGAGATTTGCCCCTACGACGCTGTTTCAATGGTGGAAGTATCACCGGGCGTGAAAAAGAGCGTCACCAACGAGCTTGCGTGTGAGGGTTGTGGAGCATGTTGTTCCATCTGCCAAACGGGAGCACGTGACCTCCGATGGTGGCGTGAGAAGAGCTTCTACGACCAGATAGAAGAGATGCTCAGGGAGTAGCTGTCATTGGTGTCAGTTAACGACCTCCACTCAGGATGGATGGTTCTGAACAGTTTACTTGGAGAGCTGCGGTCGAAGGGAGTCTTCATTCCAGACCTCGTCTATGCAGATCTAAGGAATAGCAAGATGGTCATCGAGTATCTAAGGTCATTTGGCAGTGAAATCAAGCAGCCTGAGCAATGCGATGCCGATCTTCAGCATGAGATTGAGATAAAGGTCCAAGGACTTCGAGAAACCCTGATGGTATGGGCTGAAGAGAGGGATGGTGTCCAATTTAGACAGGCCTGGGAAACAAGATTCGATGATGCCATTCACGGACGGGGAGAGTTAGCTCCTGAGGACCCACCGATGCCAATCTCTGACTTACCCAGGGAAAAGGATGTTAGTTTTTTCCGAATCCGGTTACCCGACGAGATTCCAGTGGAGATAATCTCAGAGCTTGCAGAGGACTGTCGTGTGTTGATATCACTTGATGGTGATAGACACTTGCAAGTGAGCGGTAAGAAAGAATGCGTCCGTGATGCGATGAAGAGGCTAGGGGAACTCTTCTACGGCCGAAGTGAGCTTGGCTAGGACGAGGCAGGGGGGCTAACTGCCGCCTATTGAATGTGCGAAGCGACACTATTTTATGGGTGTTCTTGCCCGATGCAAGCAAATCTGAGGACAAATGTGTCGTAAATCAGAAGGTGAATCTCACAATGGTGTCGGTTGCTAAAAGCATTCTTGCGAAACACGTTGCAGTGGGCGATTCCAAGCTCGTCCCAGGCAATGAGATTGGAATCAGGATAGACCGTACTTTGACCCAAGACGCGACAGGTACAATGGCTTACCTGCAATTCGAGGCGATGGGTCTCGACAAGGTGAAGACGGAGCTCTCCGTATCGGTTGTCGACCACAATATGCTTCAATCTGATTTCAAGAACGCTGATGATCACTTGTACTTGCAGTCAGTTGCAGCTAAGTACGGTATACTATTCTCACGGCCGGGAAACGGCATTTGCCATCAAGTATTCCTTGAAAGGTTCTCCAAACCAGGAGCAACTCTCATTGGATCTGACTCCCATACTCCGACTTCAGGTGGAGTGGGAATGATTTCCATTGGTGCAGGTGGACTTGACGTAGCCGTTGCGATGGGGGGCGGATTGTTCTACATAACAGTTCCCAAGATTATGGGAGTAAAACTAACCGGCAAACTCCGTGACTTCGTGTCAGCAAAGGACGTCATACTTGAGGTACTAAGAAAAATCGGTGTGAAAGGAGGAAGGGGCTATATCTTGGAGTATTTTGGCCCTGGACTGAAGTCGTTATCTCTTACTGAGCGAGCTTCCATTACCAATATGGGCACTGAAACCGGTGCAACAACCTCAATTTTCCCCTCAGATGAGATCACGAAGGAGTTCTTTAAACTTCAACAACGAGAAGACGATTGGATCAGCATTCCAGCCGGACAGGAAGAAGACTTCGATGAGGTGATTGAGATTAACCTCAATAAGCTGGAGCCAATGATAGCCAAGCGCCATTGCCCAGGGAATGTAGTACCGCTTTCAGAGGTTGAAGGCTTACTAGTGGACCAAGTGGCTATTGGTTCGTGTACCAACTCGTCAATCCAAGACATGGCAATGGTTGCAGCCCTTCTCAAGGGCAAGACGGTCCATTCCAGAACAACCCTAGGAATATCGCCGG
>WTCK01000111.1 GCA_013138615.1 Candidatus Thorarchaeota archaeon
GGTTTTATACGGCCCCCAAACGAAGCACATAGCCTCCTCCTGCGTGTGACTAGGAACTGCCCGTGGAATCGCTGCACCTTCTGTCCAGTATACAAGGGGGCACGATATTCGAAACGCTCTGTAGAACACGTGAAGAAGGACATTGACTCGGTCTACAAATGTGTGGGAATCTTCCAAGGGATTGTCGATGAGCACGACGGCTTACCTATAGCGCAAATCAGGAATATTACTGACAATCTTGAGTCAGAGGAATGGGCGGCATTTGATAGCGCCTTTAGATGGTTCAGAGCTGGAATGCATTCCATTTTTCTGCAAGATGCAGACAGTCTAACAATGCGGCCCTCGGAATTGATTGAGATTCTAAAGCATATTAGAGCCCGCTTTCCTTTCGTGAATCGTGTGACATCCTATTCTCGTTCAAGCACAATAGCGAGGATAGATGAGGAGGACTTGAAGGCGATAAGAGAAGCAGGTTTAGACAGAGTCCATGTAGGTCTCGAGTCCGGCTCTGACAACGTGTTGAAGCTGGTTAAGAAAGGAGCAACTAAGGCCATTCACGTTAGTGCAGGTTTGAAAGTTAAGAGAGTAGGATTAGAGCTCTCAGAATATGTCATGCCAGGTCTCGGGGGAATACGATTGTCAGAGGAACACGCACTGGAAACTGCGGACGCTCTGAATCAAATCAATCCGGACTTCATACGATTCAGACAGCTGGCAGTCCCAATCGTCGCGCCGCTCTCAAAGGACCTCATGGAAGGACGCTTTGAGAGATGCACTGACGTGATGGTAGCCGGTGAACTCCTTATGCTGATTGAGAACTTGAAAGGGATCACAAGTGTTGTCAAGAGCGATCACATACTGAACCTATTCTCAGAAATGGAAGGAACTCTCCCCGAAGACAAAGAGAGGATGCTTGAGCCATTGCGGGCCTTCCTATCCATGGAGCCCAAGAAACAGCGTCTGTATCAGATAGGCCGTAGAATCGGAGTCTTTTCCACACTAAGGGACATGGAAGATACACAGAAGATGAAACGCGTACGGGAAATCTACAGATCGTTTGGTGTCACTGCCGAGAATATTGACCACATTGTGAGCGAACTGATGAAGCGCTATATCTGAAGGCGAATGCTATGATGTTCTACAGGCCCAGGATATCATTTATTGGATCAAGGGACACCCGGTTGAGTTCGAAGCCGATCTGCTCAGAGTCGAGGCCCATTGCTGCCCCCAAGATTTGAGTAATGAATAGAGCGGGTAACTCTAACGAGTCATCATTCTCATCTGTGAGACCTATCGCCTGCACATCAAACTGAGTGTGACAGGCTGGACAATTGGTAACGACACAGTTGGCTCCTGCCTCCTTGGCAGATTTCATCTTCTCCCTCAGGATTTCTGTAGCAACATCTTCGCTTGCAATTAGCAGAGGCGAACCGCAACATTTCAGCTTCAATCCCCAGGGGACACTCTTTGCGCCGGTAAGTTCCAGAAGCTCGTCAACCTTGTTCGGAAGTTCCGGGTCATCAAATCCTGCGACATTTGATGGACGAATGAGGTGACAGCCAGGATGGAACGCAATCTTCAACCCATCCAAAGGCTTGACTATCTTCTTTGCAATCTCATCCTTCAGGTCATACAGTACTTCAACGAAATGACGTACCTTGACCTTGCCAGTGTACTCGAGTCCAAGACTTGACAACACTTTGTTGACGGCCTTGAGTTGTTTCTTATCATGAAGAACGTGAGCTGTATCCTTCAGAGAACCAAAGCACCCGTTGCATGGAGTCACTATATCGTGCCCACGCTGTTCTGCAAGAGCCAGATTCCTGCCTGACATTGACAGCCAGCTGTGTTCATCGATAGACTTCAAGACGACTGTGCCACAACAAGAGGCACCGTCGAAGTCGATGAGCTTGATACCTAACTCCTTTGCTACTGCGCGCATGGAGGACTCGTAGTTGTTGAAACGGCTCGGTATTGCACATCCAAGAAAGACTTCGTAACTTTGAGCCATCTCAAATGTCCTCCTGTAGTTTGAGTAGCTTTGTTTTGTCCAACATCTTCTTGGTTTCTGAAACGTCTAGCTCGGGAACGTCATCAAGACCCAAGTCCTCGCGCTCCCATTCTGTTGGACTATACAGTTTCCCGACATTGTAGAGAGCTTTGGCTGAAGTTACATAGCCTGGCGGGGTTATGCCCTTTCTGTAAGCCATGTTCTTGAGACCAAACAGAATGTCAGTGATATCAATGCCCTGAGGACACCGCTCTTGGCACGTATAGCAGGTAGTGCAAAGCCAGACCATATCAGTCTGGAGCACCTCTTTCAGGCCGAAGACGAGCATCCTCATGACTTCATGAATCTGAATGTTTACTTTATCAGAAACAGGACAGCCTGCGCTGCACTTGGCGCATTGGAAGCATGTTGTGAGGTCTTGGCCGCCTATGAGCTTGCTGACCTCAGCTGTGAACTCCGGATCCAATGCCTTGAATTTCTTGCCTTCAAACGATTTGAACGGTCCCCAAGATTCGGTCATGGTTTACCGCCCCCTCTGCCTAAGTGGACTTGGTCCAATCTTCTCAACTATTTTTGAGAGCTCCTTGACCTTCTCAGCGTAGATGGAACCTTCACTCGCGCTGATTTGAGTGAACTGCAGGCGCTCTGATTCGAGCCCTGCCTTCTCGATTATCTTCTTGGCAATGGCGAATCGGCGCTCGAAGCTGACATTGCCATCTACATAATGGCAATCCCCGAAATGGCAACCGGATATCCACACCATATCCGCTCCTAGCCTGAAGGCTTCTAGCATGTGAGTAACACTCAATCGTCCCGTGCACATAACACGTATGTCCCGTACGGTAGTTGGTTGCTGCAGTCGTGAAACACCTGCTTGATCAGCTCCGGCGTAAGTACACCAATTGCACATTATCGTAAGAATTCGCGGCTGATTGGTCGGCACATCCTTGAGGGCTTCTCTAATCTGTGTAAGAATCTGATCGTCAGTGAAGTGCTTCATGGTGATGGCTCCCGCAGGACATCCTGCAGCACATTTGCCACACCCCTGACAGAGAACTGGGTTGGAAACTGCATAATCGTGGCTGCCATCTCCAGGAACCACTTCTATTGCGTTATAGACACAGTTGATTTCGCAAGTTCCGCAGCCCACACAGACCTCTGGATCAACAACTGAAACTATGGCCTCTGCCTTTCGGATACCTCGAATTAGAGGAATCAATGCACGCCCAGCAGCACCCTGACCCTGGACAATCGACTCCTGTATTGTCTTTGGCGCGGTAGCTGTTCCGGCTACGTATATGCCGTCAGTCTGAAAGTCAATTGGTCTGAGCTTGGGATGTGCTTCCATGAAAAAGCCTGACATGTTAAGAGAGAGCTTGAAGAGCTCTGAAACTTCCTTGTTGGACGCCCGTGGGACCATCGTAGTTGCAAGGATAACGTGATCCACGTCCAAGAGCAGCTCAGCGCCAAGCACCTGATCAAGAACATTCACCCTCAAAACCTTGCCCGAGTC
>WTCK01000099.1 GCA_013138615.1 Candidatus Thorarchaeota archaeon
CCAATTTACATCATCCAAGTAAGTGCTTATTTCTCTCTTGGATTCAGTCCGTACTCCGTGGTTCATCTTCAACAGCACCTCACAAGTGAAGGAGTTTTGAATGACAAATGGCCGAGCTGACTATAGGCGAAAGGAAAGTTCTAGAAAAACTGGCTGAGTATGATAAGCTAGTTTCCGTATCAGAGATCGCTGGTGAGCTTCAAGAAAGGGATGAGCGAGTCATCTCCATCCTCAACTCAATGGCTGAGAAGGGGCTCGTCAAGCTGGACACCAGGGAATACATGACTCACCGTCTGACAGACGAAGGTCGCAGCTACGTGAAGGATGGACTTCCTGAGGAACGCCTGTTTGATGCGGTTGTGAACCTGGGGGGTCTAGCAAAGATGGAAGCGGCTGTTGGCTTTGCAGGTCTGGAACAGCAGGCTAAAGGAATATCTGTTATGTGGGCGCGGAGGAATGGATGGCTGGAGATTGAAAAGGCCAAAGGAACTACTATGCTTAAGGCAAAGGTGGAAAACGCCGAATCAAGTGTGAAAGATGTTCTTGTCCTTCTGAGCAAGGGGGATGTCAACATACCCACGAAACTTGCAAGTGGTCTCGAAACCGCTGTTGAGCGAACTCTTGTAGAGGAAAAAACCGTCAAGAGGTTCGAGGCCACAATTGCAGAGAATCGCAAGGGTGAGATTGAATCACTTCTATCGCAAACTGCTGACGGCATTACTGATCTCACACCAGAGCTGATTGCCAGCGGCGAATGGAGGAATTGCACGTTCAGACCGTATAATGTGGAGCTTGAGCCTGTATTCGTGAACTATGGGAAGAAACACCCATACAACGAGTTCATTGATTGGCTCAAGGAGGTTCTCGTTGGCATGGGATTCAATGAGTGGTATGGACCCTATGTCGAAACCGAGTTCTGGAATAACGATGTCTTATTCGTACCTCAAGATCATGTTGCCAGAGAAGTTCAAGACCAGTTCAGAATCACCGAACCCTACGATCATGGTGACATTCCCGATGAGAAATACTACAGAAAGGTAAAGGCGGTACACGAGAATGGAGGAGATACAGGATCTACTGGATGGGAAGCGCCATTCAGTCGAGAGTTAACCACCAGACTATGCCTACGTTCCCACACCACGCCAGTATCAATTAGATATCTCTGGGAACACCCAGAATCGCCGCAGAAGATGTTCATAATCGATCGCAACTTCAGGTCGGAATCATTGGACGCAAGTCACGCTCAGGAGTTCAACCAGTTTGATGGCATCATCATGGACAAGGGACTCACTCTCCGTGACCTCATGGGCTACCTGAGGGAGGTGTGCCATCGCATGGGAATCAAGAAGGTGAAGTTCAAACCAGGACAATTCCCCTTCACGGAACCCAGTATCGAAGGCTTCGCGAAACATGATACGCTTGGCTGGATAGAGGTCGCGCCTGGAGGAATTTTCAGGCCGGAGGTGACACGTCCGCTGGGAATTACCGACCCCGTTCTAGCATGGGGCATAGGGGCTGGAAGACTCTACATGGCGTCGATGGACATCAAGGACATTCGAGACCTTTACTCAAGGGACTTGACTTGGCTTCGTAGGGCATACTTCGTGAGGTAGTGGTTAAGATGTTAGTTGAATGTGTAATCGACGAGCTACTGAAATTAGTCCGCAAGAAACTGACGATCAAGCAGCTGGAGAACGCATTGTTCCTCATGAAGGCGGAGATAGACAAGGCGGATGATGAAATCATTGTGATTGAAATCAATCCCGACCGTACAGATATGCTGTCAACAGAAGGTATAGCGCGCGCCTTGAGGACATTCTTGAATGTAGGCTCTGGAATAGCGGAGTATCCTGTTAAAAAATCTGGACTTGAAGTCATTGTCAAACCAGGTCTCAAAAAGATCAGGGAGTTCATTGCCTGCGGCATTGTGAAAGACGTGCGGACAAGTGATGATCTCATCAAAGAGTATATGCACCTCCAAGAAGCCTTGACTACTACACATGGAAGGAACCGCAAGAAGGCCAGCATAGGTCTCTACGTCCTTGATGAAATTGAGTTTCCAGTAATCTATCGCCCAGCAAAACCGGAGTCGATACGATTTGCACCACTGGGCACTGAAACCGAGATGGATGGTCCCACAATTATCAATGAGCATGAGAAAGGCATTCTATATGGACCGATTATATCAAAGCACAAAAAGTGGCCGCTTCTGATTGACTCCAAAGGCAATACATTGAGCCTTCCACCCATCATCAACAGCAACACCTTAGGCCAAGTGGACATGACGACACGAAATCTGTTCATCGAGGTAACAGGGACTCACAAGAAGACTGTTGATCAGGCTTTGAATATCATGGTGACTTCTCTAGCTGAGCGAGGGGGTAACTTGGAATCGGTGACCGTGAATTATCCAGATGGCACCTCCATCAAGACGCCCAACTTAACGCCGAAGAAAATGCGCCTAGAAGTGAAGGATGTTATCGGACTTACAGGGCTTTCACTCTCAGATGTGGAAACTGTTGGCTGCCTGCAGAAAATGGGCTACGATGCACGAATCAAGGGAAAAGGGATTCTAGAAGTCAAAATTCCGGCATATCGCACTGATGTTCTTCACCCAGTGGACCTGATAGAGGATGTGGCAATAGGATATGGCTTTGATAGAATCGAACCGTCGATACCACAGACAGCAACATCAGGGAAACTGCTGACTATCACTCGGCTCAAGAACAAGATTAGAGACCTGTTAGTTGGCACAGGGTATCAAGAAATCAAGAGCTATGTCATGTCATCGCCTGAGATTATGAATACCAAAATGCTAAGGAATAGGCCACTGACTACTACCGGGAACCCAAAGAGCCGAGAGTTCTCAGTTCTTAGAAACGCGCTCCTGCCAGTGCTGCTCGATTTTGCCGCTCAGAATCAGCATGCAGACTACCCTCAACGTATCTTTGAGGTGGGAGATGTCGTCATGCCTGATTCAAGAGAGCAAACGCGAACGAAACAAGTTCCACATGTATGCCGCTTGATCGTTGACACTTGTGTTAATATCACCGAGATGCTGACAGAGGTGGGATTCATCCTCCGAAACCTGGGGCTCGCAAGCAGAATCGAGTTTGCTGCTGAGAAAGCTCCCGAGTTCATAGACGGGAGAGCTGGAAAAATCCTGATAAACGGTAAAACCGTGGGTGTCTTTGGCGAGGTTTCACCAGAGGTGCTGAACAATTTCGGTATTGGAATGCCAGTGGTGGCATTCGAGATGGAGTTGCCAATTGATGGTACGTGGGCATTGTAACCCCCATTTGGTGATGAAGAGAATCCCCGCAGAAAAGATATAAGAACACACCGAGAGCGCTTGTTGAATAAGGCCAAATTGAGTTCTGGCCATGGAGTACCATTTGAATGACTGAGATGCAGCCATCGGCGATTGATGTTGATGACACAAGCACTGGGTTCAAGTATAGAGTGGTATTGCTGGGAGAGGCTACTGTTGGCAAGACTTCACTTCTCAGAAGGTTTACTGAGAATGTGTTCAATGAAGAATACAAACAGACCATAGGAACGACTTTTGCCTCCAAGGATGTCGCTGTCGTTGGTGAAGACGGGACGAAACGCAATGTACGTCTCGTGATCTGGGACATGGGCGGCCAAGCAACATACCGCGAGTTGAGACGCCAATTCATGAAGGGGGCATCCGCTGCAATAATAGCCTACGACGTTACTAGGCCAGAAACTTTCATGAGCTGTAATAATTGGTTTGAGGCGTTTCGAGAAACGTGCCCTGACGCAGCAGTCATTGTCGCTGCAAATAAGGTCGACTTGGAAGAAGAGAGGATTGTGCCAGTCGAGCCCGGATGGATGTTGCGGGACTGGTTCCAAGCCGATTACTATGAAACCTCTGCAAAGACCGGAGCCAGAGTCGATGATGTTTTCACTAAAGTTGCTGAGATTGTTCTTAAGAGAGGCTTGGGTCGAAGTGGCAACCTAGCTACTTGACATTCACATAATCATCAATGATCAGCAGGAGAGAATCAAAGTGTTAGTGAGTAACTTCATGACCAAGATGATCATCACCGCAGAGGCGTCGACCCTAGTGACTGATGCGGCTCGAGTGATGGCTGCAGAAGACATCGGCTGTCTTGTTGTGACAAAGGGAGATGTTCTTGCAGGCATAGTAGCACAACGTGATTTAATCGGAGCACATCTTCTTTCAGAGGAAGTCTACCATACTATGGTGCTCGCAGATATAATGACAACCCCTGTGGTTACCATAAGCCCTGAAGCAGACTTGGGGCAGCTTGTCGCCCT
>WTCK01000234.1 GCA_013138615.1 Candidatus Thorarchaeota archaeon
CTGGGTGCGATACAGAAGGAAACTGGGATGAATTTGTCTACCACTTCATGTGCGCTCTCATTAGCTACTCATTCCACTCACCTCTCAGCACAGTGGATGCAGACTACAATACGGATGGCCTAATCTCAATGAAGGAAGCCTTCATCTATGCGGCAATTAGTGATAGTCGACCTGAAACTCCTTGGTACAATGATAATGGAAATGGGCAAGGATACCATGTGTGGCAAGCGGCTTATGCTCTACCAGGCTCATATGGAGAAGGCATATTCCTATAATTCCCCTTAATGAACATGAGATGCTTCTATAGCATTTCATGTTCTAACGATCAATTGATGACTGAGCTAGAACCATCGCTCTGCCCAGTACTGTAAGGCGGGCTTCAAGTCGTCCATGCCTTCCACGTTCAGCTTCTACAAGACCGAGTTTAACCAGTCCTCGTGACTCATCATCACCCCAGATGTGATAGCTTAATAGAGGTCGTCCATAGCCTGAGATGTCACTCAGCTGACCGAGACTTTGAATTGCTCCACCCGCATCATGGATTGCCGTAATTACAGCCATCTTCGCCTTCGAGATTATGTCGCTGTATTTGACCTTCATAACAGGAAGCATTACGGGAGTTTCATTCTTCAGATGAAAGGCCTTGAGTCCATTGAAGAATGCTGCAGTGACTGCTGCACAGGTTAAGACCTTCTCTCCACCAGCGACATTCAACACCACATCATCGAATTCGTTATTGTGTTTATTCAAGATATCTGCAACCTTTTCAAGAACGCCTTCTACGATTCTACCTTCAACAACATGGACATCCACATCGATTTTGAGAGTCTTCTCCAAGTTCAATGCGAAGGCATTCACAGAATCTCTGTGTTCAGGCAAGCAAATAAGATCCAATCTGTGCGTTGGAACATTCTTCAGCCCCACAAGGACCATTTCCGTATCTTCACCAACTGTAGCAATATGTAGAGTCTTCATTTTCTTCCATCTTCCTCACAGATGAACCGTCACTATCTCCAAACCCTTGATAGTTTCAAGGTCATCTTGAAATGTTCGAGGAAATGGTTATTAACTATTGTTATGTGGATATGGTAGATACAATATTTTTGGAGTAATCAATATGAAGAAATTAATGCTAACCTTCGTTGTTTTGATCGTTGCAGTACTTACTATACCCATGGTATCAGCAGCTGCAACACCAGCATCAAACAACGGTAAGAGCAAAGGATTCGTCCACGGGATAACCATATCCTTTGAAGGAGAGGACTACTACATGGCCGGTATGCCAGACGGAGTTGGTGGAGCAACTGATATCCCTGGCCACTACTGGGTCCAAGCAGGACCAGATCAGTTGGTTGGGAAACATTACAACACCGGTCCATTTGGTATGGCTAGTTGGTGGTCATCAGACGCAGGTGATGGAGAACTCCTCTGGATTGTTCATGCCATCATAGACACATGGAGTCCTGAAAATGCACAATCATATGCTAGTCGAGGTTACGTGCATTATCATGAGATAGTGAGCGTTGCTGATGGTCTTGAGCACCCAACAAAGGTGGTCTGGTTGAAACACACAGCAAGAGCTTCCTTCACCTTTGACGGAGGCCCGCACCCAGAGTTCGGTTCACGCTATGTCACACCAGGTGTCGACTTTAACTTCCTCCCTAACGGGATGATGCCCTATATGCCGTAGTAGCACTGCACATTGCTAGCTCTACTCAGTCATACGCTGAGTAGGGCATTCTTTTTTTTAGAACAGATTTTCAATACAGATTTTACCATGCCGTCTACGACTTGCCTAGCTCTTCTTTGCTTCTTCTTCGCGCTTCAACCGCTCTTTTTCCAGATCCCGAATTCGCTTATCTCTTGCATCATGGGCCTTCTTGACTCGCTTATCCACGTCACGAATCCGTTTCTCGGCATTTGACAATTCCTTTTTCCTGCCGTTTTCTGCGTTCTTGTACTCCTTGTTGGCATCATTGTACTCTTTCTTCGCAAGACTCAACTCACGTTCTATGCTTTCAGCACGGGTTCTTTTGGTTTCAGCAATGGTGCGGTAACGTTCGACTTCTTTGTCAAGACGAGAGCGCAACTTGTCCAACTCGGACTGCAGCTGCTCACGTTCAATATTGTAGACCTTGATGTCGGATTCTAGCTTCCTGACCTTCTCGTCTCGTATGTGGTCGTCAACTGCTGCGGAAACCGTCAAAGCGGGAGCAACGGAAACGGGTTTTGGGGCACGCATCTCCTCAGGTGGGGGGGGTGCTGGTGCGTCATATGGTATTTCATCTTCAGCCGCAGGTTCCTCGGGAATCATCGGTTCAGCCATCTCCTCTGGGCGTTCTTCTTCTAGAACCTCAACATCGGTTTCTGGCTGCGATGAAGCCTCTTCGCTCTTTGTACGAGTTTCAGCTGCTTTGACCCTCTCGAGTATCCGTTTGACTACTTCCGTTCCCTCTTCGTGATCGACCTGCACTGGCTCTGGGCTCACAACTTCTTCCGTTTCGAGCTGGTCAGTAGAGACCTCGCTAGGGCGTACAAATTGTTCTTCGTCCGAGTCATCGAATGCTTCCGGAACTACTCTTCCTAATTTGC
>WTCK01000022.1 GCA_013138615.1 Candidatus Thorarchaeota archaeon
TTTCTTGTGTCGCGATTCGTCATTTGGGCACTTTTGTGTCCCCAATGTGTGAAATCCATATCGGGCTAAAACGTTAAAAGCCTCTTTTGATACTGTTCTTTAGGTAAGGGAGACTGTTGCGAATACATAAACATGTCCAGTGATACCTGGCACGTCTTTTCCCCCTCGTAGTGCAGTGGAGGCGCCGAATTGGAGAACTCGCGTGGAGCTATCTCAGGCAGTGGTAAATCAACAGATAGTGGTGAGGATAGTCATGCATGTCCTGAGTGCGGGTCCGGCTCAGTAGTTGAGGATATCGCACGAGGCGAACGCGTCTGTGGAGGATGCGGTCTTGTCCTCTCAGATCATCGTATCGATACCGGTGCCGAATGGAGGGCATTCAGCTCCGAGGAAGGTGCTGCGCGTAGTCGTGTTGGCGCTCCTATGAGATACACAGTCCATGACAAAGGCCTATCCACAGTTATTGACTGGCGTGATAGAGACATTTCTGGACGTAAGCTTACCCCTTCACGAAGATCCGAGATATACCGCCTCAGGAAGTGGCAGATTCGGTCTCGTGTTCATAGTTCAATGGACCGCAATCTTGCGCAAGCTATGTCGGAGCTGGAACGGCTATCATCCCAGCTTGGGCTTCCTACACCAATCAGAGAACTTGCAGCACTTCTTTATCGCAAGTCAATCATGAAGAAACTGGTGCGCGGTAGATCGATTGAGGCTATGGTTGCCGCTTGTCTTTATGCAGCATGCAGAATTCGCATCAAGCCTCGTCCATTGGATGAAGTCGCAGATGCATCCCGTGTTAACAAAAAGAAGCTTGGTCAATGCTATAGATTGCTTCTTCGCAGTTTGAACCTAAGAATCCCACTGAGCAGTCCTGTGCATTATATCTCTCGCTTCGCTTCGGAGCTAGGGCTCTCAAGCCCTGTTCAACTGCGAACGGTTGAGATTCTGAATCAAAGCCGAGCCATAGGTCTCACGATTGGGCGTGACCCGCTGGGTTTGGCGGCAGCTGCAATATATGTTGCGTCAATCATGCTTGACGATCGTCGAACGCAACGTGAGATTGCTGAGGTTGCTCGTGTCACAGAGGTCACAGTTCGCAATAGATACAAGGAGATTGTAAAGAAGCTCAGAATCGATACATTCAGTTCTGTATGATTGCACTCATACAAGACAAAATGACTTTTCCTAGTTGAGTCTAGTTCGACTAATAACCTGCAAGCGACCACTAGCCGCTATGAGGTCTAGCGCCGACCTCTCCGCTGGAAAGTCCAGTCGACAACAACCATGTTTTCGGGGAAGCCAAGCTTTCCCAATACTCCAGTTATGATCCCACGATGATCGCCCTGAAGCTCGACATGACCCCGCTTGGCAGCTCCTCCGCATGCCAATTTGCTCTTCAGTTTCGTCGCCATTTCACCAAGATCAATGGTCTTATCAAAGCCAGATACTACAGTGGTAAGCCTTCCCCACTTGCGACGCTCGACGGTCACAGTGATTCTTGCTTCTTCCTGTGCTATCGTTTCACAAACACACAAGTCTGTGGGGAGCCCACAGTTCGGACAGATTCCTCCTTCATCGCTCACTAAGTCAGTTACTCCTGATTTATTGCTGTAGCTTTACGCAGAGCTTCGTAGGTCGAATCTGACATATAAGTGCTTTCGGATATGTGAATCATGAGCCGCTTATTGTAAGCCGAAAAGTGTAAAGACGCCAGTTTCAATGCTTTCATACTCATGTCTGGGCAAGTTTTGATAGTTGATGCACTAAGTGTTGGGTCAGGTCGTCGCGGAAGTTCACGCGATTCGATTGGATGTGGCCCACGCACAGTGGCCGGTGTAATGGAACGTCATGGGATTCCTTGCAGAATCAGAAGAGCTGAGGACGTGCTGTTTGCAAGAGCTCGAACTCGGGGATTTGAACATCTAGCCATTAGCGCAATGACGATGGACCTGCCAGCTACTCAGAGCATTGCCGCATTGTGGCGTCGAACGCATGCTAGGGGGCGAATTATCGTTGGGGGGCCGATTGCATCGAGACCCCATGATGTTCTAAGGGAGGTCCGACCCGACGTACTCGTGATAGGAGAGGGAGAGGCAACCCTTGATGAGCTGCTCCTCGCTGGTTTTCTTGAGGAAAACGTTGACCGCGCCTCGATTGCTGGGATTGGTTTCATGCACGGCAATTCTCCAATTGTCACAGAACCCCGCGCGCTTCTTTCAGCCGCCGACATCTCGACACTGTATCAGCCGTCTCGTGTCAGAATCGTAGATTATCCAGCATACCAAGCCAGTCGGGTTTACGTAGAAGCAGTTCGCGGGTGTTCAAACTTCAGGCGGACATCTCTCACTCTACCAGACGGTCGAAAGTGTTCCGATTGCAGCAACTGTGACTCCGATGACGCGCACGAAAGACTGGATTGTCCAGAGAACATTCCCCCTGGTTGTGGCTTCTGCAGCGTACCTGCTGTGTGGGGATCTCCAAGAAGTCGGTTTCAACAATCCATTGTCGACGAGGTGAGAGAGCTCCTAAACCTTGGCGTTCACAGAATTGTACTGGAGGCTCCGGGCTTCTTGGACTACATGCGTGGAAGCGAACCATTGACTGATCCATGCCAGCCTCCCGCCAATCTCGAAGCATTAACCAAGCTGCTGAAGGAACTCACATCACTCCCTCAACTTTCCGAGGGAACAGCTCATCTATCCATTGAAAATCTGAAGGCATGTTTGTTTACGGATGAAGTTGCAGACGTTTTCTCAAAGCACCTCGGTGACACAGCACCCAATATTGGCATTGAAACTGGTTCCGAACAACATATGCGCCAGATAGGCAAGTGTGGTAGCCCGCAAGATGTTGTGAGAGCTGTCAAGATCGCAAGGGCACACGGAATGTCTCCCTACGTTTACTTCATCTATGGCCTT
>WTCK01000045.1 GCA_013138615.1 Candidatus Thorarchaeota archaeon
CGATGCTACTCATTCTTCTCTTGGAATTCCTTGAGAAACTCTGCTAAGGCCCTAACGCCGTCAACAGGCATAGCGTTGTAGATTGATGCTCGCATACCGCCCACCGAACGATGTCCTTTGAGTCCCACGAGACCTCTTGCAAAGCCCTCTTCCACAGCCTTGGATTCCAACTCTTTGTCCTTCAAATTGAAAGTTACGTTCATGCGGGACCTTGAATCCTTTTCTGCATGACCTTTGTAGAAGCCGCCAGATCCATCTATTGTGTCATAGAGGATCTTTGCCTTCTCCTTGTTTCTCTTCTCTAGCTCTGGAACACCTCCAATCTCCTTTGTGTACTCTAGAGAGAGCTTGCAGAGATAAATTGCAAGCGCTGGAGGTGTGTTGAACATGGAGTCCTTTGCAACATGTGTACTCCACTTCAGCATTGTTGGTGCTTTCTCTGGAACTCTGCTTAGGAGGTCTTCTCTAACAATCACCAAGGTTACTCCAGCTGGTCCCAAGTTCTTCTGTGCTCCTGCGTACATAACTCCGTACTTCTTAGGGTCGATGACCCTATTCATGAGATTCGATGACATATCAGATACTAGTGGTACGCCCGATGGAACTTTGGGCTCTTCGCTCCATTCGGTTCCATATATCGTATTGTTGCCGGATATGTGCACGAATGCTGCGTCATCACTGAAGTTCAAAACTTTCGGAATGTAAGAGAATGTCTTGTCCTCCGATGAGGCAACGACCCTTACGTCCCCGTAATGCTTTGCCTCAGCAATTGCCTTCTTGGACCAAACGCCAGTATTCACGTACTCCATGGGTTTTCCTGGAAGCTGCAGATTCAGCGGCACCTGATAAAATTGAGATGATGCTCCACCCTGTAGCCACATCACCTTGTAGTCACTTGGGAGTCCCATCAGCTCTGCAACAAGGTCCATTGCATCATGGTGCATCTTATCATATTCTTTCGATCTGTGAGAGATCTCCATGATTGACATTCCAGTACCCTGGAAATCCAGTAATTCCTTCTTAGCCCGCTCTATGACGGGGAGCGCCATTGTTGCAGGCCCTGCATAGAAATTGTATGCTCTTTTTGTCATGACTATCACCTTGCTATTTCAATTTGTTAATCGTAAAGCCTGTGTAGATTTTCGGGAAGAAGAATGTGCTCTTCTGCGGCATGACCTCGAAGTTCCTTGAAACCGCCTCTACTTCTCCAATACGAGTTGGATTCATGAAGAACACAGCTTGGGCATCGCCCTCGACTGCCCTTATTGATTCATCGACCGCATCGCCGATTCCCTTGATGTAAGACACGTAACCCCCGCCCTTAATGCTGCCCGCAGCAAGCTTCTTCTTGTCAATTCCAAGCGTCTTGTCCAGAATCAACGTATGCAGTATTGCCACATCCAATCTGCGGAGTTCTTCCGATTTATCCGGCAGAAGATCATTCATGATTTGCTTGTCCTTCAATGTAAGAGTGTAGAACTTACCATCATCCATGAACAGTCCGAATGCATGATTACCCTCTTCGAATTGCTTATGCATCAGTTCAAACATGCTGTCTTTGGACTTGAACTCCACCACCTTGAAGTGAGCATGAAGCTGCTCCAAGAGTCTCTCCTTGGAAAAGGCTTCGAGGTTCTGTATCCGTCTGTGAGTTGGAAGGATTACAAGTCCAGGATTGCTCATGTTCACAAATGTAAGCATCCGATGCTTGGCGGTTTCCAAGTCAGAATTCTCTTTGGATAGTGCCAATGCGGTCTTGTATCGATGATGTCCATCTGCAATAATGACATACTTGTTCTCCATATGTTTGGTAATCATCCTGGTATCTTCTGGATTATCAATGCGCCATAGTCTATGGCGTATGTCCTCGGAATCTGTAATGTCTGTGGTAGGCTCATCCTTCATGTACTTCTCAAGAACACCGTCGACATCCCCTTTGTGGTCCGGGTAGATGACGAAGATTTGACCGAATTGTGCCATGCAATTCCTGGAGAGATTGAGTCTATCTTGGATGTCCTTTGGAAAGGTTTCCTCATGCTGAAGAACGCCCCTGAAAACGTTCTTGCTCGCCTGAACATCCTTAGCGAACTCTTCGAGCGTGATGAGCCCGATGAAACCGAACCGGAACAGGTTCTTGCCGTTAACTTTGAAATCCTGACCGTATACATAGAAACGCTCTCGATCATCGGGGATTAAGATGCCTTCGTCGATCCACTTGTTGAGTAGAATACCAGCTCGAGTGTACTGGTTGTTCTGGCTAGTATCACTTTCTTTTGGCTTATTCTTGATAATCCACGCAATACTATGCTCAGAACGCCCTTGGAACTCGTCAACCTTCTCGCCTTTCATCACATCGTATGGAGGCGTCACAACTTGCGCCAAATCTTGAACCTTGGTCCTATCGTATCTGTACGCTTTGAATGGAATTACTCGCACCATGAACTGTTCCGTCCTATCTCATGGGTGGCTGCAGGCCGTGGCGTGTGGACCTCTTTCATCAGTGTTTCTTTAGACGCCCATTATCCCATAAACGAGAATCTCTTCCCAAAATTCGCAAAACGTCAAACTTAAATGGCGAACTACTGCGAGCACGAGAACCATTAGATGTAGGAGACGAAGCCGTGCAGTTCTGTGAGAAGTG
>WTCK01000265.1 GCA_013138615.1 Candidatus Thorarchaeota archaeon
ATTTTCTGACTTCTTTCTCGATGAATAGATTGGTGCCTTCAGGCTTTCGGGGTAAGCTTCCCCTTCAGTTCTGTTTCATGGTTCCGACTTGGCTTCTGGCGGCCTGTTCATGAAGTTCCTGTAGAACTCCATGTGCTTCTCAGCGATGGCCTCCCAACTGAATCTTTCACGGACTAGGACCAGTCCCGCCCTGCCAATTCTCTCTGCAAGTTCCCTGTTCTCCAGCAACTCAACAATAGCAGTTGAGAACTCCTCTTGGCTCGTAGGATCTGTGATAATGCAGTCCCTGTGGTCATGTAGGAATTCGGATATTCCTGCGAACTTGGATACCACCGTTGGTGTTCGGCAGGCCATGGCTTCCAAGGCGGTCATGCCAAATGGCTCGAAAGTTGAAGGGAGCACGAACAGCCTTGCTCGCTTATAGAGAGCTTGCATTTTCTCGTCTGGGACATATCCTATAACATGGACTAGGTCACCCATGCCGTGCTCCTCGATTATTCTCTGAATCTTATTGAGGAGCTTCACTTCTCTAGGTTTGGGCGATGGGGACCCTCCACCTATCACTAGGTGAATACCCGACACTTTCTTCCTCACAAGGTCGAAAGCATTGAGGAGGACCTCGTGTCCCTTGCTCTCATCGATTCTGCTGAGACAGAAGATGTAGTTCGTTGGCAACTCCGAATCGTCTGATGCCTCTTCTGGATGGAATGCTTCAATGTCAACACCGGGAGGGATAATCACAGTGTTATTGGACTGGAAATCGTAGAGTGACTTCATTATCCGTATCTGAGCCATTGATGTGGCGGTCTGTCCATTGACTGCACGGAAGACCTTCCATTCTTCTCCTATCCGTTGGTTGAACCTGTATTTCTTCTCCATTTCCTCAGAGTGTCCTTTCATTAGCTTGCGTTTCCGAGCACCAAGAGAGTGTGAAGTAAAGAAAACAGGTTTGTCAAGAGCCTTGGCCACAATCACCGCCACTATTCCCGCATCAACGTAGTGCGCGTGGAATAGGTCATAGTTCAACTCATTCTTTCGGATGAACTTGGTCATATTGTCAGCCAATTCAGGCAGAATGTCATAGAGCTCTTCCTTTGGTACGAATTTCATGGGTCCTGCAGGTATTCGGATTATCCTCAGATTGCTATCACCGAAGTCATGTTCAACGCTTTCTTTTGATTTGTCAAACCATCTGGTGTAGATGTCGACTCTTATGCCCTGTTTTGAAAGAGCCTTGGACAGCCGGAGCAAGTATACGACCTGCCCGCCAGTGTCCGTCCTACCTAGCTGAGGTTCGAAATCAATGTAGCCGTGTGTGCTTAACATGCAAATACTCTTGATCTCCGTTCTTGTCAGCCTAGGTCACCTCTCATGCCTCGAATATCGGTGGCGTCAATCACTGCTTTATTGGTTCTGCCTAGTCCAAGTGGAGGCCTTGGAGTAAAGGCACTTCGCTTGCGAGCTTAGACCAGCTCTTCGTCTTCCGCCCGCCACGAAGGATACACTATACACAGGAACACCAAGTCAGCATCGCCTGTGTTCTCGATGTATTGTATTGCGTTCGGGGGAACATATATCGTGTCACCGGGACCCACGTCCTCGGACTCCTCATCAACATTCATACGTCCGTTTCCTTTGAGAATGTAGTATATCTCTGAGGATGTCTTGATTCTATGAGATAATGAGGCGTTCCCCGGTTTGACAATTGCATGGGCGATGCTGTAGCCTAGCTTCAGATTTCTATCATCGTGGAGGGGATTGATGATCTCTCGAAGGATTGTTTCGTCGATAGCAATGATTTCCTTGAGGTTCTCAAGGCGTCGAACAAGCATAGTTCATTCCACCCTTTGAGAATCAATGCATTCGTGTCATAAATCTGCTTCATCTGGACTTGTCTAGTGTAGTTGCGATGAGATGTCAGGAAATGTTTAACCTAATGCTGGAAACAGATGATGCGGATTCTTGATGCTCAGTTATCGGGAGATTTCTTACTGCCCCACTTTGGTATCTTTTCCATGGCAGGAACGTAGCCATCAAGCACATGCCTGCCGAGAATGAGTCGCTGTATCTCGCTTGTGCCTTCGTAAATCTGATACAGCTTCGCGTCACGAAACAGTTTTTCAAGGGGATACTGGTCGATGTAGCCATACCCGCCGTGGATTTGCAGAGCTTCACTTGCAACTTCCATTGCAGCATCCGTCGCATACGCCTTGGCCACGCTAGCAGGCACTGTTGCATTTTCACCCTTATCAGCGGTCCACGCAGCCTTCAGATACAATGCACGAGATGCCTCGATTTTCATGAACATCTCGGCTAGTTTGAACTGGATTACGTCGAATTTGCGCAGTTTTTTCGTGAAAACCTCTCTCTTGTCCACATACGCCCTAGCATACTCCATTGCTGCTCTGGCAAGACCAGTAGAGAAAGCAGCAATCGCGGGTCTGGTCATCGAGAAGGTCTGCATGGCAATTGAAAAGCCCATTCCCTCTGATCCCAATAGATTCTCTGCTGGTACCTTGGCATCCTTGAATATGACTGAGGAAGTCGTGGATGCGCGATGTCCCATCTTTTCCACCGGCGGACCCGTCCTCACTCCAGGTGTATCGGCGTCTACTATGAAAGCGCAAAGAGCCTTGTGTCGTTTACTGGGATCCAAACTCGCAAAGACTGTGAAATAGTCAGCATATGGAGCATTCGTGATCCAGAACTTCGAACCGTTTAGTACATAATCGCTGCCCTCCTTCTGTGCTCGAGTCCTTATGCCTGCAACATCGCTACCCATGTACGGT
>WTCK01000159.1 GCA_013138615.1 Candidatus Thorarchaeota archaeon
GATTCGCGTGGAAGCTCTGTGGGGAGATTGTCTACTGCCATGACAACTGGCCCATTGCCTTCTACGCCCAAAACCGCACGATCTTCGTCCACAAGGTAGATGAATGCGGGCTCGCCAGCATCAGTACACTGAAGAGTGAAATCCATTGCGCCGTTAACATCACACGAAATATCTCCGACAATTCGGAGGCGGCGATTAGGATCATTCCAGTGCTTTCGGATGAAGTCCTTTGTAACTAGACGTGGGGACTTCTTCGTCCAGTAGATACAGTTCATTAGTACTGTCAGATGAGGAATATAGGATTCGAATTTGCCCTTGTATTTCGTAGCACCATGTTCATAGTAGTCCATGAGTTCGAATTTTGCTGAGGAGTCTAGCGGCTTTACCATGTGCTCTTCCTTGAAGACACATTTGTAGAGCAGGTCCCGCTTTGCTGTAACATTGGCTAGGTCTTTGGGTTCTATCGTTTCGTGTGGGAGTATGTCGAATATCTCCTGTGCACCTCGCGATACATTCCCATATCCTGCGAATCCGACGATGAAAGGTGTCAAAGAGTCAGGTAGACCTTGTTCTTTGATACGTTTACCCAATGCTTGGATTCCTTTTTTGAGTCCATCAAGGTCTTTGTATTGTGCAGTATGTTTCATACCGGAGAATGGATTCGGCTTAATGCCCTCGACATCGAGTCTTAAGCCCAGAATACGAAATGTTTCGGACATTCCTGCGAGACCAGCCCAGTTGCCAAAGAAGATCAATCTGAATCCTTTCTCGTTCACAATGCGTTCGTAGTCGATGAGAGTTGCACCAACGTTCATGATTTGTTTCAACATTGGCATGTTGTACTTCTGGCCTTTGATTGTATGACTGAAGAAGACGTACACCTTTCCCTTTTCGTAGAAGTCGTTGGGCATTTCTTTCACCCCCAGAATTACAGGGACTTCTGTTCCCTTTAGGGGCTTGATCTGTGCGCCGACTTTTTCAAACTCGTCTGGTCCAAAAGCACGTTGGTTACTAGGTTCAATAACAAATTGAATCCCATGTTTGGTGTTCAAGAGTTTAATATGTTCAGGAACAATAGGAACTCTAGTTTCGAACATCTTCTCTTCTTTTCTAAGGCCAATGATGTTCACGGCGTTTCCTCCTTGAAAGATGGGAATGCGACCCAAGGACTGGGGCGGCTGTTGAGCAATGTATTTCCGCTTTAAGCCTTCCCTCTTGTACCTGTAATACTTGCACTAAAAAATCAGAACATGTGTTCTAGTTTTGGCTGAGAAAATGGCAAACTTTGTCTATCTCTATGACTGCAGAAATGCGCGGCAGAAAAATGCAAGAAGAGTTTCTTTCACCAAGGAGATCTACGGATTCATGTATTCCTGGAAAACAAAGACAGGGATCAAACAAAGACGAAAGCCAGGGTTACTTGATCAGTGCGTAGGTGCAGAAGCTGTTGCTGATTCTGCGATTTTCGTGCCTGGGGAATACCGAGGTGAATTCGATTCCCTCTTCTCTTCATATCAAGACATTATTGCAGTTCGAGTCTTTGAAGTGCTTGAGGAAGTTGTTTAAAATCGCCTCATTTTCGTATCTATTGTAATACAATTCTTAGAACACGTGTTCCAAAATGTATTCTGAGTTCGCTCTGATCGGTGTGGGTCTTTCACCCCTGTATTTCCAGTGGAAAATTAGAGGAGTGTCGATTAGAATAAATGTAGAAAAGTATATATAGTTGTTTCAAAACCCGATGATCATCTCCATTTTATTATATTATATATATAACCACCCAACGCACCTCACAGCTCAATCTCCAGTGGAAATGAGGGGGTGTTATGTCATATTAGCCGAATACATAGATAGCTATATGTGTAATACCTGATCTAGGTGCTTGGAACACGTGTTCCAATGAAATTATTGGCTATTTTTCCAAATTTCCCCCTTTTAGTGATCTACGTCCATAAGGTCCAGTACCATAAGACTGATACCCCTGATTCTTTCTTCGCCCGACAACATTCATGTGAATGTAAGGAGGCCAATCATTGACAAAGCCGAAACAGCTTTTGGAGGACAATGTCGGCAAAACGGTACTATTACTTGCCAATGAATCGATAGCGCGCGGTGTGCTTGAGGCAGGAGTGCGTCTGGTTGCTTTGTATCCAGGTACTCCAAGCAGCGAAATAGGAAACAATCTCACTTTCATGGCTCCACATATCCCCAATTTCTATTTCGAATTCAGTACTAATGAGAAGGTCGCCATGGAAGTTGCCGGAGCTGCTGCAGTAGCTGGCGTTCGGTCCATGATGGTATGCAAAGGACCTGGTCTCAATGTAGCAGCTGACCCATTCTTCTCACTGGCCTACATCGGAATTCGAGGAGCGATGGTAATAGTTGTTGCTGATGATCCAAGCATGTGGAGCTCCCAAAACGAGAATGATTCTCGCTACTATGCACTAATGGGTAACATGCCTCTAATGGAACCGTCTGATCCCTCCGAAGCGAAGTCAATGTTACTCGAAGCCTATGAAATCTCAGAGAAGCTCGAGCTGCCTATCCTCTTCCGTACTACAACCCGAGTCAATCATACTAGATCGCCAGTTACATTCGGCCCAATTCGGGATAGACCAAAGACAATCGAATTTGTCAAAGAGCCATTCAGGTTCGTCCCCATACCGTCAGTTGCTCGAGTTCGACATCCTTGGCTCTTGAAACAGATGGAGCTTGCAATGGAGATTTCGGAATCAACGAAGCTCAATTTCATAACTGGCAGTGGAGACCTGGGAATAATCACTAGTGGAGTTTCATATAATTACGTAGTTGAAGCTCTATCGACCTTAGACATTGATGCTGAAACCTTGAAGCTTGGAATGACCCATCCTGTTCCCGAGAAGATGATATCAGAGTTTCTCAAGCGCCACAAGCGAGTGATGATAGTCGAAGAACTTGATCCATTTTTGGAAACACATGCTAGAAGGATTGCACAGCTCAATGGAATCAATGTGGACATTCTCGGCAAAGAACAGGGTTTCTTCCCTCGAACACTCGAATACACTCCACGAATTGTGATTGAAGCTCTCTCGAAGATTCTAAATCGTAATACAAGTATTAACTGGAAGGCAATTGACCAAAAGGCCGGCGAAATCTCAGGGTTGCCTCCACGACCTCCGCTTCTTTGTGCTGGATGTCCTCACAGAGCCACGTACTATGCAATTCGAGTTGCTACACGTGGGAAGGCAATCTACCCCTCGGATATTGGATGCTACACGCTCAGCATTGCACCACCATTGGAAACTGCTGACATTCTATTCGATATGGGTTCTTCAATTACAACGGCCTGCGGTCTCGCTGAAGTTACAGATCAGGATATCGTTGCTACCATAGGTGATAGTACTTTCTTCGCGGCTGGATTGCCTGGGATTGCTAATGCAGTCTACAATCAGCATAGAATTAGTTTAGTCATACTTGACAACCGCACGACTGCAATGACTGGACACCAACCTCATCCAGGGACTGGTGTTACAGGAATGCAGGAAAAGGTACCACCACTCAACATTGCAAAGGTCTGCAAGGGCCTTGGAGTGAAATATGTAAAGACAATCGATCCATTCGCCTCCTTAGCAGATCTTGTTGCTGCAGTTCGAGAGATGACCACATGGACGAGAGAAAATCATAAACCATCAGTACTAGTTTCAATTGCTCCTTGTGCACTTCTTGAAGCTGCTGAGCGCCGCAAGACAGGCGAGATTCCTCCACCTTACTACGTCGATTCCGAACTCTGCAATTCATGCAAGCGCTGTTTGAATCGCTTGTCATGTCCAGCCATGTATCTCGATAAGGAAACCGGACAGGCAGTGATTGACCAGACAATGTGCAATTATTGCGGAACATGCATTGCTGTATGTCCGCAAGGTGCAATCAAACAGGAGGGTGCCCAAAAATGAAGAGTAATACAGTGAATATAGTCATCTCAGGGGTCGGTGGCCAAGGTGTCCTTACATTGGCAGAGATACTAGCAAAGGCTGCTCTATCTGATTCGCACAATGTCCGCGTGGGCGAAATACATGGAATGGCCCAAAGAGGAGGTCACGTAGTATGCACTGTTCGCATCGGTGCTGGTGCGCGAGGTCCAATAATAGACCCGGGGACAGCAAATCTTCTTGTTGGCTTCGAACCGGTTGAAACACTACGTGAGGCCCACATGATTCGAGAAGATGGATGCGTTTTGATGAGCTCATACATACAGTATCCCATAGCGGTTTCCATGGGCAAAGCATCATACCCTTCAAACAAAGAAATCATTAGTGGCATTCGCAAGTTCACCGATCGCGTCCTTGAATTCGACGCGATGGAGATGGCAAAGAAAGCAGGGAGTTCAAGGGCGCTCAACATGATTATGCTTGGTGCTATCATTGGCACAGGACTGACTCCAATAACCGAAGAAGCAGCCATAGATGCCGTTCGCAGCACATTCTCAAAGAAGTTTGAGTCAATCAATATCAAGGCAGTCAAGATGGGTCGAGAAAAGGTCGAGAATCTCAATCGCTGATGTCTATCTTGCAAGCTTTGCAGCTGCAACTACCGCTTGACCTGATGAAATTCCTCCATCACCAGGTGGAATATGCCTGTGAATCAATGGCGTGAGATGCTCATTGGTGACATGGTTGATGATTGCATTGGTTATGATTCGGTTCAATGCAACACCTCCAGAGAATCCTACATAGTCTAACCCCTCGTTGTGTGATGCATCACAAGCTATCTTGGCAAGCGATTCACCAAGGTACCATTGAGCTGCATAAGCGAGTTCAACGGGCTTAGCTCCATCTTTCTTGAGCTCAAGTAGCTGCTTTAGTGATTCAGCAATATCCAGGAATGTACCCTCACTGTTTGTATTGAATTTGGGTTCAAGCCGTATCTTCGTTTTGTGGGCAACTGATTCAAGTTTCATGGGGCATTCCCCATCATAGGTATTCTCCGAGCAAATCCCTAGTGCTATAGCTACTGCATCAAGATATCGTCCGGCACTGCTGCTTTGAACAACATTCACTTTTCGTTTGGTCGCTTCAATGAGCAATGACAGCGACTCTTCCGTAGTGCCTACGCCAGGGGCAATCAAGCTTCCTTCAACAACATCCAACATCTCACGTAAGCTCAGTTCCTTTCGAAGCAGTCCAACGAACGGTCTCACTGCATGCTTTGCAGAGAGATCTCCGCCAGCATACGCAGTGTGTTCCAGCCCCCCGATTCTTGCATACTCTTCGAATCCTCCTACAAGGACTTCACCGCCCCATGCACTGCCATCATCCCCATAGCCAAATCCATCGGCTGTAATACAAGTGATACGCGTATTGGATGGCAGTTGATGATCAACCATGAGTGACGCTAAGTGAGCATGATGGTGCTGTACGCGGAAGAGTGGAATATCCTTGGTCAATGCTAATGTTTCTGCAAACTCAGTAGTTAGGAACTCAGGATGGAAGTCACAAGCCACAGCATTGACCTGATCGACGGCCAACAGATGAGTCATATGATTCAAGGCGTCAGACAGGAACTCGATGTTCTCAAGTCGGTCCGTGTCACCGATGTGCTGGGTGACGTAAATGCGTCCAGACTTCAACACTGCACCAGTCGTCTTTTCTTCTGGGCCTACTGCAATTACTGTTGATGGGTCATGAGGCCCTTCCAGCCTAATCGAGTCAGGTACGTAGCCCCTTGCTCGCCGTATAAAGACCGCATTATCACTGCTGATGGCCTTGATAACAGAATCATCTGCCCTTTGGTGTATTCTCCTATTATGAACAAGAAAATAATCGGCAACCCCTTTTAGCTTGGACATGATAGTGTCAGGATGAATGTACATTGGGAGTCCTGTAGGATTCGCACTTGTCATAACTAGTGCTGGACCCTCTAGAGAATGAAACAATAGATGATGAAGAGGAGAATACGGAAGCATCACTCCCACGGTATCAAGCCCTGGTGATATCAGCTCTAAAGCGTCATCTGGCATTACACTTGCTCCCTCAGATGGCTGATTCCTTTTAGCAATCCAGCTTCGTTTCTTCACGAGTACAATTGGCCTTCTCCATGAAGTGATCAATTCTTCCTCCATCGGCGTGGGTCTTGAGAATGCTCTAACAGCATCGAGGTTTCTTGCCATGACGGCAAAGGGTCGATACGCTCTCTGTTTCCGGGTCCTAAGGTTTCGTATGGGAGTGACATCAGTCACTTTCGTCACCAAATGAGTTCCGCCAATTCCTTGAACTGCAATAATAGATCCCTGCGACAACAGTTCTGCAGCACTAGCAATAGGGTTGGCATCCACAACTGGTCGGTTATGTGCATCCACGAGTCGATAGGTTGGCCCACATTTCTCACAAGCAGTAGTCTGAGCATGATACCTGCGGTCGAGTGGACTTGTATAACCTGTATTACAAATATCACAGAGAGGAAAATCAAC
>WTCK01000202.1 GCA_013138615.1 Candidatus Thorarchaeota archaeon
CGCTTGTTCCCAGTCCGCAGGGCAATACCATTGTCAATTGGAAAATTGTAGAAGCCCCCGAGCTAGCTGTGCAATGGGGGTGGACCGGTGAAGGTGCTTGGCTCGCTGAGAGCACAAGCAACATGTCTTTCACAATAACAACGTTGGACGAATACATAACCGGAAACCTGACGATTGGAAACTTCACCATCGAAGCTAACAATACCGATGTGGCCAGAGAACTAGTCCTCGGAGTCTGGGGGTTGACTCCGTTCTTCCCAGGACTGGTTGTTGCAATTGGTCAGGATAATCTTGATGATCTCAATGTTACCGCATATGCTTCGGCAGAAAGAGTACAGGGCAACTACTTGAATGGGACCATGGAGTCGTCGTATGAACCAGTTGTTGTCGGGGGAACCTCATACGACTGCATAGTGTTTGACTATGAGCAAGATCCGTCAGGCTACGGGGAGCCACAAAGAACGTATCTTGCATACGACACCCTGACTGGGGTTCTCGTCCTAGCGAACACAAGCGTTACAATCGTGAACGAGTACAATCTCGTACTAGAGATTCAGTCCATCCTCTCACCGAAACTAGCCGTCCCACCCGGACCAGACATGCTGCTGATTGTGGGAGGTTTGAGCATTTTCGCAATCGTGGTGATTGTATTGGTTGTCGTCAAGCGTAGATAGAAGACTGAACGCGGGGTCTATCAGATGAAAGCGTTTCGTGCAAGATATTCAATGAAACCTAGTCGGAGGGTTTCCATCACCAGTATTATGACTGCCTTGGCTGTGATAGGCAACTACTCGCCTGTCGCCATTCCAAATGTTGAGCTGGGTTCGACCATCCTAGTCACAACTGCATTCGTCTTCGGGTTCCCAATGGGATTTGCGTGTGTACTGCTAATGTCCATCATCTATGCATCATTCAATCCATGGGGGCCCTTCCTACCTCTAATCTGGCTCACTCAAGTCTTAGGATGGCTATTCATGGTAGCAGTAGGAGCAATACTGGGTAACAGGGCTTCTGAGAACCGCAGTGGTGCGCCCCAAAGACGAGAACTTGCATGTGTGGGTGCATTCGTGACCATATTCTTTGACCTAATTACCACCCTCGGCTATTCTTGGACATATGATATTCCGTACTTGGTTGCCCTGATTTCGCTAGTGCCATTCATGATTATTCATGTTGTATCCAACACGATGCTGTTTGCAGCTGTTACACCGGGAATCGATTCAATCATGAAGACACAATCCTTGTCAGCAATCTGGGTCAGTCCAACTGAAACCTTGCAGGAGCTTAGCGAAGAATAAAAAGCAGGGCATCAGAAGAATAGATGGACGTTGATTAGGGTGTCATGGAAAAGAGCGTTTGTTCATCTTGCTGAACCTGCAGATGGCCGTGTGCCGCCTGTGTTCAAGCCCTATCATGCGGCCGTTGCACTCATGATGATTGGTAGAGAGCAGCCCCTAGGACGCTACGAGCTCTGTGAGAACATGTCAATTGGTGAAGGTAGTGCTCGGACACTTTTGAAGCGCCTAGCAGAGTCAGATTACATTGCTGCGGATGGCAAGCAGGGACAAAGACTGACCGACGCAGGAGATGACCTCTTCAAGACATTTTCAAGCGATGTGCCTATCGGACTCTTTCTAGATATTGCACCGTTGATTGTTCATAGCCAAGCGTTCGCAAACTTGGTGAAGGGGAAAGCAGCCAAAATTACGGACGGAATCAGGCAACGAGATGAGGCGATCATTCAAGGGGGATATGGAAAAGCAGGTGCAACAACCCTGATTCAGAGAAGTGGTCTACTTGTAATGCCGCCAGACAACTTCAATGTGCTCTCTGCTTACGAGAGAGAAACAATTCTCATATTGGATAGTCTTCGACCGGATGAAGATGACGTGATCGTTATTGGGTCAGCAGAGGATGCTAATTTGGCCAGAGAGGTGTCTATGGCGGCAGTGATGACTCTCTTTGATGAGGAGTAAGAATGCAGTCGGATCTATTTGGTAACGTTCCAGAGATTGTCATTGATATCCACGAAACCGGTGGCAAACGCATGAATGCAGTCAAGCATTTGATGTCCATGCTTGACAAGGAACAGATTACCTACACAGTTGAGAAGATACCAATTGGAGATATTCTTGGAACAGAGGGCGTAGCAATAGAGCGCAAGACCGTGAGTGATCTAGTGAATACTCTGAAGGGCAGCAGCTCTGGCGTTCCTCGTCTGACCAAACAGATGGATGCCTTGCTTCAATACGAGAAACCCTACCTCTTGATAGAGAATATCCTGTCAATCAGACGAGACCCAATGAAGAGGTGCGTCTACGTCCCGTTCTCCAGCAAGAAGACGAAGAATAAGGGTTACTTCGTTACGCTAGAGCGGGCTAGCTACATCCATCCAAGCTCTCTTGATGCTTTAATCGAGAGTGTTCAAGAGAGGGGTATCACTGTAATCAAAGGCTTCAATGCACTCCACTCCGCGGGACTTCTCTTTGGCATTCTTATTGGCGGGGAGAAGAAGAAGAAGAGCAAAGGCCAAAGGCTACCAGTGATTCGGACACGGAAGGGCTTAGAGAGCATGGCGGATGAGCAGGAATTCTTTGTCGCAGGATTCCCAAGTGTCAATGTTGTAAGAGCAAGAAGCCTCCTGCATCGTTTTGGTTCACCTATGGAAATCCTAACTCGTACAGATGAATGGGCAGAAGTGCCAGGCATAGGACCAAAGACAGTGGCTTCAGCCAAGAAGCTGCTCTATTCCGATTACGTGAGCACCACTTCCGATGAGAAAGAAGAGGAATAGTGAGTTTCGTTCGAATTTGGCTTTGTCATAACTCGATAGAGTTAAAAAGCGATTACTATTCTATGGCCAAAGAATACCTTTGGCAGGGTGATTATTTCATGGGTGACATTCGTGTAGCGATTGCAGGACTTGGTAACTGCGCTTCAGCTTTAGTGCAAGGAGTTCACTATTACAGGAACGCAAAGGCAAATGAAGAGGTTCCAGGGTTGATGCATGTTGATTTTGGAGGCTATTACCCCAAGGACCTGAAGTTCGTAGCAGTATTCGAGGCTAACAGGAAAAAGATAGGACTCGATGTTGCCGACGCGATTTGGGTTGAGCCAAATTGCTGCTTGAGGTTCGCCCCTGATGTACCCAAGATAGGAGTGAAGGTTCTGCCAGGGCCGATTTCTGACGGCGTGGCACCTCACATGAAGGAGTCATTCTTCTCGCATGATCTAGAGCCCGTTGATGTAGCAGAAGAACTGAGGAAAACAAAGGCCGATGTCCTTGTTTCCTACCTCCCAGTAGGCAGCGAGAAGGGTTCCAGAATATATGCGCAGGCTGCTCTCGACGCAGGCATTGGTTTCATCAACGCAATTCCTGAGTTCATTGTATCCGATCCTGACGACCCCATTGCCAAGGGTTTCAAAGAGAAAGGCTTACCTTGCGCGGGAGATGATATCAAGAGCCAGCTAGGAGCAACCATTCTGCACCGCGTGCTTGCTCAACTCTTTGACAAACGAGGTCTGATTATTCAGAATACATACCAGTTGAATATTGGCGGCAATACCGACTTTGAGAACATGCAAGTCGAGAATAGATTGAAGTCCAAGCGAGTGAGTAAGACCCAGGCAGTAACGAGCTGTGTTGATTACGAGCTGCCCACAAAGATTGGTCCAAGCGATTATGTTCCATTCCTCGAAGACAATAAGGTGTGCTATATCTCCATGCGCTCCAAAGCGTTCGGAGACTTACCACTTGACCTGAATCTGAAGCTGTCAGTGCAAGACTCGCCAAACAGTGCTGGAGTTATCATTGACGTCATCAGAGCGATAAAGCTTGCATTGGACCGAGGCGTCGGCGGAGAACTGTCTAGTATCAGCAGCTACAGCTTCAAACACCCACGCTATCAGATTGATGACTTCGAAGCCAGAGACCGTGTGGATGAATTCATAGACGGCAAGAGGGAGCGCTAGGGTAAACCCCAGCCGCCCCTCAGCTTCTTCTTTCAAGAGCTAGCGAAATCTAGATCTTCGTAAAGCCTGCAACAGTTGCTTCATCCAGTTTCTGAATCACTTCGACTAACAGTTCAACCGCATTTTCAACATC
>WTCK01000085.1 GCA_013138615.1 Candidatus Thorarchaeota archaeon
AGCTATGGCAAGGACAAGCTACTCCTCTATTTCCCTCTACCTCAGGAAAAGATTGATGTTATTCGTGAGCGGCAAGAGTATTTTGCAGATGCTGCAGAGCTTGCCCGCAACCTCACACAAGAATCAATCAACTCACTCGGAGCCCTTCTGAGTGACGTACGCGGCCTGTATAGAAGAGTGAAACCAAGAAGGCTTGAGGGACGGGTCATCATCACTAACGACGATAAGGTCTTCGATGCCCTGATAAACGAGCGAGTAGATAGATGGTGTCCGGTCTATGTTCTATCCGAAGGCGAGAGTGGAGCAGATTATGCAAAAGGCTACGACCTAGTGCTCTTCATATCACCATTTGGCGTGCTCGATGACTCTTTGGACATGTTTGACAATATAGAGATACTTGGCAAGGATTGGACCGTTGACAAGCTCCTGCCTGAAAGAACAATCAGTTTCTATTCGAGAAACTACAAAGTCATTGAAGCTGCATGCAAACTTGCTGAAACGTTCAATACTCTTCCAGAAAACAAGTCCATGATGAGCTTTAGGAACAGCCTTGATTTTGAAAATCTCTCCAAGGTGAGCGCGATTCTGGAGAACCTTCAGGAGGATGGAGGCATTACTGAGGGGATGGACTCCGAACTAGATAGATTCAGAAAAGCAGCCAAAATGTTCCCAACTGCTGTTGCCGAAATAGAATCATGGCTGAATGAAGAGATTAGGACAAGAATCACGAAGAGCGAAATCAAGCTTGGCGGTCAACAAATTATCAATATTCTGCAGTCTGCAGATATGGAAGGAGCAGAAGGAAGTGCTCTGCGGAATATGCTGCCCGCAGAAATCATCGAAACATTCACAGCAAGCGTGCAAGATGCCGAGGACCGGCTTGTGCAGATGCTTGGGCTCAGCGTAAAAGAAGCCGACTGGGCTACCGGAGTAATCAGCGAGGAAATCGCACTTCCGGTGAAGATGGTTCCAACTCAGATTAACGCCCTTGAGGATAAGCTCAGACGAATCTATGCAGACAAGCAATTCGTCATCATCAAGAAGATCGCATCGCAGCTTGATGAGCTCAAAGAAACAGTAACCAAAGCAGTTCAGACTTTGCTTGAGTTTGATTTGTTCCTAGCAGTTGGATTGTTTGCCAAGGACTATGACCTTCAAACTCCAGACCTATCATTGGATTACGAGGGCGTTGGCGTCCAAGGAGCCACCAATGTATTCCTCGTTGAAAGCATGCTGAAGGGAAAACATGGTAAAGTGCAGCCAATTGATTATGCCATTGGAAAGACGCCTTTCCAACCTGATGGAACCCACGGGGAAAATTGTGTCATTCTCTCGGGAGCCAATAGCGGTGGCAAAACCACGACAATACAGACACTAGCTCAGATCGTGGCGATGGCGCAGACCGGCTTTCCTGTGCCAGCGAGGGAAGCTAAGATTCGTGTATTCGAAGAACTCTACTTCTTCTACAAGAGTCGCGGCGTAGTCAATGCAGGGGCTTTCGAAACGACACTGAAGCAGTTCGCAGAGATTGTTGTGTCTACTAAGTCGAAACTGGTTCTTTTCGATGAAATTGAAGCGATAACAGAACCCGGCAGCGCTGCCAATGTCATTGCTGGCTTGGTTGAGATATTGCAGAGCGACCCAAAGAGCTGCACAGTTATCTGTAGCCATCTAGCAAAGGAAGTCCGGGACTCTACAAACGTGCCCATGAGGATTGATGGCATTGAGGCGAAGGGCCTGGATGAGAACTTAGAACTCATTGTTGATAGGACGCCCCGCTTTGGCTGTCTTGCCAGGAGCACACCAGAGCTCATAGTCGAACGGCTCACAAAGAAAGCCAAGGGGAAGAAACAAGAGGTTTACGCGAAGATATTAGATAATCTAACGCGAGACCGGTCTAATTAGGTTGGGAATCACAGAAATCGTGAAGGTTGGGATGAAAACGCAGAAAGTTCTGGTCTTTGGCGATACACATATGCCGACTCGAACGGACTCGATACCTGCCAGCTTCCATGAGCAAATAAAACAAACACGGTACAATCTAGCACTAGTGACAGGCGACATAGTGCGCGAGCAGGCAATGAGAGCAGCCCTTCCTCCACTGCCTAAGTGCTACATTGTCAAAGGCAATATGGACTATGGTCACGAATACAGATTCCACGAGCAACTGCAGATTGAGGGCCTGAACGTTCTCCTTCTTCATGGCACACAACTAAGGCCAAGAGGCAGCATCAAACAATTTCATGAAATACTCTGTCGTGTAGGCGCCGACATCGGCATTCATGGCCATACCCACAAACCCACGATTGACCTCCTTGAGGGCAAGCTGATAATCAACCCTGGCACAATTTCAGGTGCCACAAGCGGCTGGAGGGGACGTGATGATGCCAGTTTTGTCGAACTTGAAATATCCAGCAGCGAAGTGAAGGTGACTCTCTACATTACCGACTGGGACTTGGTGAAGAAATCGGAGCTGCTATTTCGCAAGAAAAATGGCGATATGCTTCGCTCAGAGTAATGGACAACAACCCACACGATTTCAGGCTGCAGAACCCCACGGGTCAGGGCTGAGAAGCTGCACATAGACTTTCACTAGTATCCTAGTGGCTTCTACACTCGCTCTTCGCATTGTAGCATCATCAAGTTGGGCTGAACCGCCACCTTTCTTCGAGAACATACTCCGGAGCCTGCTCATGATGGCACCTCCCGAGTCGCTAGATCTGGATATGGCAGCAGTCTTAATCTCCTCTTCTGGGTCAATATCCCGCATGAACTTCAGCTCAGAAAAGAACTCAGACAATGTTCGTTTGACTGCCTTCTTTGGGGACGTATCCTCTGGCAGGACTGAGGCTAAATCCAGGGTTTGTTTTCTGAGTCGACGCGATATAATGGACTGAACAGTTTCAGCGAACAATCTATTGGTTCCTGAAGCAATGCCTATTCCGATCATGAGCATGCGTATCCTGTCGAGGTATAGTCCTGCATCGCTTCCCTTGATTTGCTTGTGGCTCATTGACGCTCGCCAGTCGTCATAGACTTCTCTGACCTTGCGAATATCCTCTTCGTGTTCACCCAGCTTGCTCAGTTCTTCTGGTGGAATGATTGGGCACCAGAGCATGGGAATCATTTCGCTGTCAGTATTCTGCGGCGACATAGTCGTTTGTAGAACAATCTCTGTATTATTCCTTAGCTGTATCAGTACTTCTACTCAAGTTGCTAGAAAATCTATTGTCGCAGGGCCAAACCAATGGCTCTGCGCAGGTAATCTCTTTCAAAAGGGGAACAGGATTAGACCGTAGTACCGGTTGTGACTCCTATGCCGAAGTACAATGTGAAGATAGAGGTAATTGATATTCTTGGTGAAGGAAAATGCTCCATGGATCAGAAGATTGGAGATGTCTACAGATATCCTGAAGACAGGGGCAAGATGTGCTCGACTTCGTTCTGCATCATGTGGCCAATGATACTGGTCATGCTGTCAGGAGGGAGCTTTGACGGTTTTGATGATGATGGGACTAGTACGACGGTAGGCTGTAGTGACTATAGACATCAAGTGGTATACAAGATTACCCGGAAAGCAATACCAGACTCGTAGCAGAAGAGGAAGCGCCGCCGGGAGGGCTCGAACCTTTAGCCGTCCGTCACGATGTGTAACGAACTCCGACCAACAACTGTCTAACGGCAGAGAACAAATCTCTTACCGATAACAGGCTGTCGCTCTACCAACTGAGCCACGGCGGCACCTGTTGCGGTCGCCTCGACCTTATGGTGGTAATATTAAGATTGCTGTCCCACGCCCTTCGACGATTCATCCAAACACGTTATCCAGAACCATCATGATTATGAATCCTGCCATGAGTCCGATTGTTGCGACTCGTGCAAAGCCACCTGAATGGCTTTCTGGCACAATCTCATCACTTACTACGAATATCATTGCACCAGCAGCGAAGGCAAGACCATACGGGAGCAAGAACTGCGCGAATGTGACAACAGAAACTCCGAGAAGGCCTCCGATTGGTTCGACCAGGCCAGTGAGCAGTGCAATACCCCCAGCTTTCCACTTTGAGTAACCTTCTCTGACAAGTGGAGCAGCTACTGCAAGTCCTTCAGGAATGTTCTGAAGCCCGATTGCTATAGCAATTGCGATCCCTGTGCCCATGTCTTCTGCTCCAAATGCAACACCCACTGCAAGCCCCTCAGGGAAATTGTGGATTGTTATTGCGATAACAAACAGCCAGATACGTGACATCGCAGATGGCGGGCCTTCATGTCCCGCTTCGAAGTGCTCATGTGGAATGAATTTATCCGCGACGTGGACGAAGAAACCGCC
>WTCK01000134.1 GCA_013138615.1 Candidatus Thorarchaeota archaeon
TCGGAATCTCCTTATCGGCGAGTGGTCCTCTTCTATCTTCAACTAGGGCCGAGAATCCGCCGACCACTAACTCCATACCTGACAGCTTTTCTCGGATTATGGTTTCCAGCTTGGCAACTGCGATGCCAATGTTGCCGCCTGTGTATGTGTCAAAGGCAGCACCAATCTTTCCATTCAGGTCCACTATTGCAGCCCGATCAATGAATTTCAGTATGTTTCGTGCAGGACCTTGATTATGGTTCGGACCGCCAAATAGAATCGCATCATACCCCAAGAGGTCATTTGTGTGGATGTCGCTGGTCTTCTTGATTGAGCACTTAATGTCCCCAACCTGTTCCATGCCATCCTTGATTGCTTGGGCGACCCGCTTCGTGTTTCCGTAAAGGCTTTCGTAGACAATGATAGCTTTCTTCATCTATTCTCGCCGAGTCATTTTCTACCGTGTTCCACTTATCTGCGTTACTAGGGAACTGCTAGAATTGATGTCAGTGCACGGTTTGCCAGTACGAATCAGATTAAAGGGTTTGAATTCTTGGTTTTGGCAAGGCGTCATCGTTTTGGGGTGACTTCTCAGAATCCACTGATGAAACCACGATAAGGAATGCCATTCGATGGATTTCGCCATGTAACGCAGAGGCAGTTATCTTGAATCGTAGAACCACGTTCCTAGTTATAGTAGTAATCTGTCTGGTGGTTTCAGTTGCGTTTGTGCTTCTTGTGTATAATAATCAACCAGCTCAGGATGACGTGTCCCCCGTAGTGATGATTACGACCCCGAGCCCCGGTGAGGTGCTTGCAGGCTCAGTTGTGATTGTTTTCAATGCGACAGATGAGAATCTAATTGACATGTACGAGATTTACATTGATGACCAGCTGAAATCAGCAACGCAGTCATATGCATGGGATACCACTACTGAGAGCAACACAGCACACACGGTGAAATGCCGTGCCAGGGATGCATCTGAGAATTGGGGTGAGAACACAATCTCCGTATCTGTAGATAATGTTGGCAGCAACAGCGCCCCTCGAATCTCTCTCGACAACCCTCGTGATGGTCGAGTTGTATCTAACATGACCACAATCAGTGTTTCTGTGACCGATGAGGAGAATTTGATTGCGGACATATAGATTGACGGTTCTTACTTGATCACCGCCAACTCCTATGATTGGAACACAACTGTATACACAGAAGGATTGCACACTATACACGCTCAAGTGACTGACAGCGAAGGATTGACGGATTCTGAAAGCATAGAAGTGCTCGTGGACAATGTTGAGTCAACGACCAAGCCATTCAGTGGCACCTTCAAGGTTATGACGTACAACATAGAGGAGTCTGGTTTCAATCCGGATTGGAAACACGTGGTATGGGAGGAGAATCCGGATATCCTCATTCTCGAAGAAACTGGAACTTTTGATGACAACGGGAATTCCACGCTAGATGCAATTGTCAACCAGTTCAACGCCTACTTCGTTAATGAATCACCATATGTCGGATACTGTGCCCAATGGATTTACTACTATACAAGTGGAGAGGCAATCCTAAGTCGTTTTCCAGTTGTTAGCTTCAATCAGATTCCGATTGTTCCGCTGGATGATGATTCAGATTATGATGTCACGCACGACTTCATTGAGGCCATAGTTGACATCAACGGCACCAATGTGCACATTTTTGGAGCCCACCTCAAGGCCATGAGTGGCAGCACAAACGAATGGAGACGCGAGAGAGAAATGGAAGGCATCATCAATTACATGGACAATCTGGGAGATGTCCCGATAATGTACCTCAGCGACCAGAATTCGTTCTCTCCAGACGACACAGGGAACCTTGCACCGCATGGAGACCTAGGCTATGGTCCTATGACCATGATGTTGTATCCAGATGACCCGATCTATGGCACATTCTCATCAACAGTGCACAACTTCACCGATGTATTCAGGACTCTGAATCCTACCGATCCGGGATACTCCTTCGGACACCAGAGTCCCTCCTACTTGTCACGCATAGACTACATAATCGTCAATTCCTTCTTTGTCGACAAGCTTCTGAACTCAACCTGCGGTGATACGCTATCGGCTGATACAGGGTCGGACCACTACTCTGTGGATGTATTCATCCAATGGAACACCACTTCAATTCCAGCATCTGCTTCATCCAAATCAGCTACGTTCACTGAAGCGACACCTGACCGTTCTGATCCAGCAAATACGCGGCTTGTCGAAGACACAGACCCATATCTTTGGCGCCCCGTGAAGAACATCCTTGAGACTCACGTGAGCTGGGTTAAACATGGGGCGAAAGACCTACAGGGATTCAAATGGATATTTCCGCTTCAACGACACACGTGAAACGACGAAGTACAATAAGATTAAAGAGTAACTTCACCTGAATGTATTCGGGCGCCATGGAGGGCTTCTTGTACTGTTGTGGAAGAGTTCACCTCCTTCCCACGCTGGTTGTACGGTGTGAAGCTCCAGGGGCGCCCCCCTTTAGTCGTTTAAAGAATCCATAAACCATTAAACGCCACACAATCAGCTAATGGGCTTCTTTATCCTTGATAGGAATATGTCCTCGTTCAGAGTCATTATATACAATTGTTGCGAAACGGTTATTGTGCAATTCAATGAGGAGGAATATAGATGGGTTGTGGACCTAAACTTGGAATACGAAGAAGGAATGCGTCGAAGAAACATGTAACCAATCCTGGGGCAAGTACAACACAAGCGAGCTCCACATTAGTTATGCCTCGAGTTCCACAGAAATGCACACACTGTGGTGGTCGGATAGACCAGAGATTAGTGAGGTGGATTGGACCTACAAACCTAGAGTGTCCCTATTGCGGTTCTGTACTGGAAGTGAGTTTTGAGAAGATAGCATGACAGCCTGCCCTGTCTGACTCAAATCCCCCTCCATAATGCTCCAAATCTACTTTAGAGGTACGTAAGCACTGCTCTTCGTTGCGCCTATTCCAGGCGACCCATGACTAACACGCTTGTTAGTTACTGAAAATTCCCCGAGGAGATGTCCAATCATCTGTGGGATAATCTTGACTCTAACGAAATCCTTGCCGTTGTGAACCGCGATAGTAAGGTCAATCATTTCAGGTAGAATCACCATGTCACGACAGTGGGTTCTCACGACAACTTCCTTGCCTTTCCTCAAGGACTTTCTTGCAGCCCTAAGCTTGATGAGGAGCTTCTTTTGACGTGGGGGAAGGCCTCTCCTGAGGGTTCTCCTTCTGCGAGATGGCAACAGCTCTATGAGAGAATCCATGTTCATCTTGACTAGATCATCGAGCTTGTGCCCACGGTACATTGGTACGCGTTTCGTTGACATGTAATCACCTGAGATAGTAACCAGCTATGGTCCTGACTATCCAGAACTGACCTGACCCGATGTAGAAGCAATTTAAGCCTTGCGCACCGGTTCCTTCCGAATCGGAATCCCATCATCTTCTAGAAGACCTGCCTTCTTCATCGCATCCGCCACCCAGCCCATTGAGTCCTCTAATCCAGGGTCTCTCACTAAGGTTAGTCTTGCGTAGTCAACGGCTTCCTGCCACCTCTCAAGTTCGTAGTTTATCTCAGCTGTGTGCAGAAGAGCAAGAGTAAGCCGTTCTTCGAGTTCCAACGCAGCCTGGAAGCTTTCAAGCGCCTCCTCAAGCATACCGAGATTTCGAAGACACACTCCCTTGTTGAACAGAGGCACAGGATCCTTTGGGTTTGACTCAGCAGCTCTGTCTAGGTATTCCAGTGCTTTCTTGGTCAACGCACTTGATGGGTCGGGAGTTTCCTGTAGCTGCATGAGCCCAACTCCCAAGGATGTAAGGGCGTGAGTGTGACCGGGGTTCCCAGAAAGGAACTGCTCCAGTTTCTCGATGGCCTCCTTGGTTTTCCCCTCAGTTAGGAGTAGTGCAGCTTCGT
>WTCK01000050.1 GCA_013138615.1 Candidatus Thorarchaeota archaeon
AGTGGGGTGGGCGTCCTCGGGTCAATGTTAGCGGAGAGGAGCTGGCTGGTATGGTGCGAGACGTGGGTGGTCTCATCGGGCCGGCGCACGCGTTCACCCCCTTTAGGTCAATCTTCAGAGAGGGGAAACATGATAGTTTGAAGGACTGCTATGGAGATGAAACCCCGAATATCCATTTCCTGGAGCTCGGACTCTCTGCGGATACAGAGATTGCTGACTGCATTCCTGAGTTGAGGCGACTGACATATATCACATCCAGTGACGCACATTCGCCAACTCCTGACAAGATTGGCAGAGAGTTCGTTCGATTCCTGATGAAAACACCAACCTTTGAAGAACTAAGGCTTGCTATCCTAAGAAAGAATGGTCGCAAACCGACGCTAAATGTCGGCTTCAATCCGCGCCTCGGCAAGTACTACCTGTCATTCTGTTCATCCTGCAGAAGGACCTTGGTTCTTGGGTCTGGCTCCGGGCATCCGGAATTCGATGACATCAATATCTACATCCACTGTACAACGAACGATGAGAAGATGCGGTTGCTCCAGGACATACACAAGAGGAATGTGCGCTGTCCAGCTGATGGCAAACGCTTGAGACTGGGAGTAAGAGACCGCGCACTTATGTTGGGCGACGGTCAAAGTCGTTCGCCGCTCCATCGGCCACCTTACCTTCACATCCCTCCTTTGCTAGAGGTAATCTCTGTTGGACTTGGTGTCCGCTCGACAAAGTCTAAGACGGTCATGAGTGCTTACGAGAGCATGAGAGAGTCTTTCGGTCCTGAAACTGCAATCCTGACTGAAACTCCTATCGAATCGTTGAGGGCATTTAACTCGCAGATTGCTCGCGTGATAGAATCATATCGTGATGGCTCAGTAGGCTATGTGGCTGGAGGTGGAGGCAGGTACGGTTCGATTATCGCTCCATGGGAAGTGAGTTAGTCATGACTGTTGTAAGGGGAATCATACGGGAGATTGGGCGCAGCACTACAATGAGAATCAGTGCGCAAAGATGGTATGGCTCCACGACAATCGTAGTTCAGGATGAATCTACCACACAGACCTACAGCGTTAAGCTTTCTGCCAAGGTCATGGATCGAAGCCAGTTCCTGCCTCGCGTTGGCATGAAGGTCATTCTCCATGGTTATGTTGAGGAAGCAGAGTATGGGTTATCAGATTTCGTAGTAACTAGGGTTTCCGACATCAAACATGAAGGGGCCGGCATTCAGAAAGTACATCGGTTCGAGGACTGATTAGCGCTTGGAACGGATGATATAGCCCGGTAGCAATATCCACTGAGAACGGCACTTGGGGCACTTTGAAGGCCGGCTTGCCACCTTGCGACTTGAGAAGACGTACCCACACTTACCGCAGCTTGCGGGTCGAATCAGTAACTGCTTTCCAGAGTTTTTGATGGATTTCGCGATATGACCAATGTCTTCGTACACAATCGACCTGCTTTCTATTTCGAGAATGCTACAGATGTCCTGCGCAGTCATTGGATGCTCGGATTTCTCCAGCAGTTCAGCAATGGATTTTCTTCGCGTTGTCATCTCTTTACCTGTAGTAAACGCTTCAGTCATATAGTTTCGGTGTGCTCTCTGGGATGTAGAAGTGCAGTAGAACCAACAGAATGCAGCAAGAAGCCACTATTCGAATGGAGTTCAAGGAGTCAGTGTGATGTCCCAGATACCCCTTGTGGGCAGCAAGAAAAGAGTCGCATCATACGATGAGCGAGTCTGCTCCAGGTGTATGGGTCACCGAGCGCTGTGTGGAGTGAAACCATGTCCGCTGTTAATGAGAGCAAAAGCATTGGTCCGCATCGATGACGCAGTCACAAATTTGACTCTTACAGGTTCTTCCCCCCCGTCAGTCTTTGTGGGAGAACAAGGCTATCCGAAGGTTCTGATTGGGCCTTTGATTCCGCCGCTCAAAGGTGAAGAAACCGCTCTGATGGAGCGCCCCGATCTTTGGCTTGACAAGACCATGGACGAGATTATCGGGATGCGCTTCAGCTTAGTTCGCACAAAGCAACCTCTGTCAGTGGATTCTGCTGTTGATCCTCCACGGGTTCTTGCTGAAACGCAAACCATGGCATTGTCCGAGTCTCCAACGGATTACGAAGCGTTGCTCCTGAAGAGACCTAGATTCACCAGCGTGTTCTCTGACACCACACTTCCATATGGACCATCTGCCCCTCTGGATACTTTCAAGCTTGATGACAATCCCAAGGTGCCTCGTCCTGTGGATAAGATTACTTCAGATACTGACCTCAAGGCGACTCAGGGCATCTTGGGTCTCTATGATGATGGAATCAGACAGCAGCATACGACACGACTCTTCTCTGTCGGTCTTCTCGGTGAGGGGAAGTCAAGAAAGCTAGTTCCAACAAAGTGGAGTATCACTGCTGTAGATGACATCATTGGAAAGTCACTTCATAAGCAGGTTCTCAGGTTTCCATGGATTAGTGACTTCATGGTCTACGTAGACAAGGCCCTGGGTAACACAGTTATCATCCTGTTTCTCCCAAGTGTTTGGCAGTTTGAAGGGCTTGAGTCATGGCTGAGCGGCCCTAATCCTCCGATTATATCTGACTACGAGTGGTTTCGCGGTCGGAAGAACTATGCGTCAGTTGTGGTGGGTGCGTACTACGCAACTCGATTGCCTGCACTGGAATTCCTAGTTGACATACGAAGACAGGCTGGAGTCATCGTCTTTATGCAGACTGACCCGAAAAAGTGGGTTCCTCTTGGGGTCTGGCGATTCAGAGAAATAGCGCGTCGAGCGCTCTCGGGTGCAGGGAGGTGTTATTCCACTCTTGAGGAGGCTGTGGCTGAAGTGGACTCACATCTAAGCGGTTCCGTCGAGAGATGGCTGAAGTCCAGTCGATTGTATTCCGAGTTCGGAACGCAGCGAACTCTCGAAGAGTTCTACTAAAATCGCTATGCCCTGAAACAAGCCAGACAATTCGTGCATTCTAACGGGCAATTTAAGAGAGCCGCTAGGAACCCAACTATCAGAGGACTTCAATGTCAATCTACTCGAGAGTATGCAATGTAAGCGCAAGGATTCCGCTATTCTCTTACATGGGAACTCGTTCCAAGAACAGAGATCTTGAGAAAGCGGTGAATTTCCTCGCTCCTCTCATGATGCTAAACGTCCAAGGTGTGATGGCAGCTGCCTACCTCTTGTCTACATCTGTCTTCGTATTGCTTCTGCTCATCGCGTTCCTTCTTGGGATCAGTCTATTCCTTTCGATTCCTCTAGCTATTATATCTGCGATTCTGATGCACTATGCAATTGGGACCTACCCCATTTCAAAAATGAATAGTTTTAGACTCAGCCTTTCAGAAGAAGCAGATATCGTTTTTGAGCAATTTGTGCTGGTCTTCCAGAGTGGTGGAACAATCTTTAACGCCATCGAGATGGTGGCTCAATCACACCACCCATTCCTCTCAAAGGCATTCAAAGAAATCATTGCTAGAATCGAAACAGGGGTTCCTCCGGAAACCTGCCTCATGGAGTTCGCCAATGGTCAGCCTTCCGATGATCTCCGGAGATACATCATCGCGATATTATCATCTTTGGAGCGCAGAACTGACCTGCTTGAGGCTCTGTCAGGTGAATCCTTTGAAGCCGACATGACTCTCAGACAGAGAAATATGGAGTTGGAGAGCCGTCTGCTCATTGTCGCAGCGCTTGTTACATACATCCCCATTCTTCTCACATTAGCCATTTCATTAGGCGGAATGGCAACAAATCCTCTCATCATTCTATTCGCGCCTGTATTCATAATGCTCAACATGCTGATGAAGTCCCGATTCACCAGCCAGTTTTCAGCATACTTTGACAGACCTCGGGATGGAAGAATCATTGCTCCCTCGCAAAAGGAGATTATCGCGGAATACGACGAGTTTCTCAACTTTCTCATGCTTCTGTCGGAACGGCTTAGACTGGGCGACACATTGGAGGTCGCGCTTCCTGCCACAAGGAATGAAGTAGGTCCCGAAGTTCAAAGGTTGATTGACCCTGCCATCAACTCTGTGTACTGGCAAGGGAATAGCATCAAGGAAGCGATTGCCCTATCGGCCAATGAAGCTCTCGGTCAGCGAGTTGCTAGCATGTTGGAGATGATTGTACTAATGTGCGAAGCTTCCGCCAAGGATGCTGGGGAGCGACTTGCTCGTATCACTGCCCGTCTGGTCAAGAGGTCTGCAGTTGCAAAGGAACGCGACTCGATTATAGCGGCACAAAGGCTCAAGATCTACATTCTGAGCCTGACGAGTGCGTTTGTGCTGGGCCTACTCGCTTCTCTTTCGCCTTTTCTGTTCATTGGGTCTCTGCTCTCTCAGGATTCACCATGGGCTCCAATGGTTCTGAGTCTCTTTGATATCTTGCCGCTTATTCTCACTCTTCTGTTTACTACAATATCAATGGGCTATCAGAATACAGTCATGGTGAGCGGTTCCCGCGGGAAGATGATGGGGGTTATCTGCGGCCTGATATTCTGGATGTCTTTTTCACTATCGGCCTCATTACTGCATTTGCAGCTTGTGTAACATAGCTTTTTTAGCATCGTTGCAGACTCCCGAACTAACAACGACGTGGTGTGTTTCATGCTTCAATTAGAGTTTCTAGACTATGACCTCGGTCAGATAATGGGCTACTTTGCTAACGAATGGGTCGTTGGCTGGGTACTGATTATTACTGGGATTATTGCAGCGGCTTGGCTTTTGGAAACTATCACTGATCCAATTCCAATACTGGGCAGCATATTCGACATAATCAAAGTCTTGGGTACGTACCTAGGTTTCTTCGTAGGCGCCTTGGATATACTCGTTGGCTATGTTGTGTGGGTCACTCAACCCAATGCTGTGATTGTCGCAGGAGTACTGATTCTAGCGGGCTTTTCTTTGACAATGAGAATACTCTCAAAGTTCCCACTTGGATTCGTCTTTGCATTGGCTGCGGCGATATTCGTAACCTTTACGATCTATGGGGTGCTGGCTCCCTATGTAGCCGACCCATTTGTCGGTGAATACGTTTCTCAGATCATCTCCCTCAAGTGGATGGCTGTGATTGGTGTTGTCGTTTTCGCCATAGCTTATAGCTTGGGTGGTTTCCTGTTGTCACTGATGAGTCTTCTCGGGAAGATATTTTCAGCGACTCCTATCAGCATCTTGATTGGACTCGCTTGCATTGGTGTCGGTATCGTTGTCTTGGTCATGCCCGACCTCGTAGGCATCGTTCTACCCTGGATACCTCCAGCGCTACCATAATCAGATGAGGGGTACACTACCCCTCCTTCACCTTTTTTTCAGTTCTTCCTATGATGCGATTCCATCATCAACATGCTAGTCGCCAGATTTCTTTTGCCCAGGGCGTATCTCTCTGAAATACAAGAAATGAATCGCACGTTCATTGTAGAATCGTGAAGCAGCATCCATTGAATCCTTAGCCTTGGCTATGCTGGGAACCCACTCTGAGTAGTACAGCTTCTTGTCCGGCAAGAAATTCTGAATATCCCCAAGAGTAAAGCCATCTGGCATCTCAAAATCAACTGGAGTTAGGAGAACCACGCGGAATGAATTGTCGCTACTTCGCATCTCCAGCCAGAGTTCAGTGTAAGCCATTGCGGTGACCAGATGATGCAGTGCTAAATCTGTGGTTAAATCTTATGGCCTTGCACTCACACTTCGGAGTCGAATCCAATAGGCTATCCCAACAATTCAAATAGTAGCTTCACATGCATAATACTCAGACCCCGTATATTCGAATACTCAATATCGAAGGCTGACAAGTTCAACTCAG
>WTCK01000277.1 GCA_013138615.1 Candidatus Thorarchaeota archaeon
CCACAATCGTGACTTAATTTCACGCATTATGTGTCTCATAACCTCGGGACGCACAAAGCCTACTGTGTCCGCCACACATATCTTGTCAGCTCCTGCATCTATCGCCGCCTTGTATGCTTGACACAGAAATACCATGTCGCTTCGTGTCGAATCCTCTGCGATGTAATCGACTATCATCCCGTGGTCCTTTCCGTACTCGATACACTCGGTCAGTCTTTCCAGCATTTCCTCTCGGGTCATTCGCAGCTGGTATTTGAGCCTGAAATCTGACGTAGCGATGAAAATCGGAACTTCCTGAACTTCTGCTTTGATGCACGCATCAATATCTGAGATTCTTGCGCGAGCTGGTGCAGCAACAATCGCATTACTCAAACCCTCTTTAGCTATGGCGGCCACGGTTTTCCTTTCCGCTTCACTGACCGCAGGGAATCCCACAGCAACAATTGCTGTTCCTATCTCATCGAGCATCTTTGCGATCTCGATTTTCTCATCCATCGTGAGGGCAACACCCGGCGTCTGTTCACCGTCTCTGAGAGTTTCGTCCCAGATGTAGACTTTCGATGGTAGACTCTTCGTCTTGGTGCTGCTCACCTTATTGTAATTAACAGCCAATCCAGCCTTCTCTAGGGATTCCATACAGGTCAACCTCCACGACCCATACTGCATAGTATGAATCGCTGGCTTCTATGCGAATCGGTAGCGGCCTACGATAGGTATCTCTTGCATCGCTATATCAAGAGCTGTAATCTGCTTGTCGAAATCTTCCTTTGACATGGCACCTTTGTCGAGAGATGCCTTGGCTTTTCCTTTCTTGTACTCAACCTTAACGCGCTCAATGTGTGCTAGCCGAAGTGAAGACTCCAAAATCGGGTTTGTGCCTGTCTTTTCTCCTATTCCCTCAAGCATGGGTTTCCAGCAGATCTCTTCAACATGGAATGAGTATTCGAGTCCTCGGTCCAACACACGTTCCCACAGAGGACTGGTCTTCACGATAATCTCTTTGCCATTCTGTTCCACGTCGAGGCCCATCGTTGCCATGAGTGCGGTCGCTATCTTAGCTGCGGCCTCAGAACCCTTGCCACCTTCTCTTTCTGCTGCTTCAAGTCCCATTTGTTTGAAGCCGCCTGCATATCCTTCATACATTGAGAGGGCACCAACGTTCTCCCGAAGGCCAAACCAAAGCCCGTCCAAAAAAGCCACGAATGCGCTTCTTAATCCTTTAAGTTCACTCACTTGATATCACCTCTTCACTCGGAACGGTTTGCCCCACTTTTCACTGAACGCTACCTCTTCGGGCGGCTGACGGGGTGGACCAAGTGTGCGTGCAAACTTTGGATATCCTAAGGTCAGACACAGAATTGGTACCCAGTGAGGATAGGGGATTCCAAGCTTCTCCGATACTGCGCCAACATCATCGAAATGATCCAGCTGTACTGAAGACACGCAGCTTCCAAGTCCCATACTGGCGGCTGCCAAAGCCATATTCTGCATCATCATCGAGCCTGCAATGACTGCATGTCTCGGTGACGACCATCCATATACGCCTCCTGTGCCTCTCAATGTTGGCTGAGAATTTCCAACATGCGTTTGATCTACTGCAAGCACAAGCAGAACAGGAGCGCCATTGGTTTCAGGTTCTCCATTGATGTATTCAAAGCGTTTGCCAGTTACGAGTATGTCAATAGTTCGCTCCAAGCTTGGTTTAGCTTGGATGTAGCTTAGACGACGTTCGATTTCTTCGCGAGGCGTTGCTCGGCCAAATAGCTCAATTGTCCTTTCAACTGCAATCTGACCGATGAACTTCTGCAACTTCTTGTCACGAACAACGATGACTCGCCACGGCTGCTGATTTTCGGCGCTCGGTGCGTAGCCCCCAGCTTCGATAATCTCATGAACTATTTCAGCAGGTACGTCCTTGGACGTTTCATAGTCCCTAATTGCGCGTCTCTCTTTGATCGTCTTGATGGTTTCATTTTCCTTCAAGATGTGTATCTCCAAATCATTCTTCGAACATGACCTTACATGGACTAAATTATCGGCGCATCTTTGCCATCGTACTTGACATGGAAACCTGTGTCTAGATTCACAGACTCCTTCAGCATAGTACTGCCGGCGACAAGGCGCTGAATCTCGTTAGTTCCCTCATAGATCTGCAATAGCTTTGCATCTCGCATAAGCTTCTCAACCGGATATTCCACAAGGTATCCATATCCACCCAATATTTGGACAGCTTCTATTGCATTCTGCATTGCAGAATCAGACGCGAAGAACTTAGCAAAAGCAGAGTCCTTCGAAACAGGCAAATCGTTGTCGGCAAGCCAAGCTGCGTATCTGGTTAGATGACGTGATGCAGCCGCTCTTGCACCCATATCAGCAAGCTTGAAGCTGATTCCTTGGAATCTGCCAATGGGTTTCTCGAATTGATGTCGAATGTTTGCGAACCTAGCCGCCTCATCAACAGCCCTTTGAGCAACCCCAGTAGCAATGGCTGCAATGCCAGCTCTCGTCTTATCCAACGTTGTCATCGCGATCTTGAAGCCTTCGCCTTCCTTGCCCACAAGACATTCCTTGGGCACCCTGACGTCTTCAAAAACAACTTCGCTCTGAACCGAGTTCTTCTGACCCACCTTGTTTTCAATGAAGCCAATTTTTACGCCCTTGGTTTTCGGAACCATGAAAACGGAAAGCCCCTTGTGCTTCAGTTCTGGTTGGGTTGAGGCGAATACTGTGAAGAGAGATGCTTGCGGCGCACTCGTGGCGAAGCATTTCATTCCGTTGATGATGTACTCATCGCCATCTCTCTCTGCACGAGTTGCAATTGCAGCAACATCTGAACCCGCTTTTCTTTCAGTCAGGCAGAATGAACCGAATTTGACATCTTTGCCTGTGATAAGAGGTTCAACGTATTCCTTGAGCTGTTCGATGGTTGCGCCTATGACTAATGGTGCGAACGCAAGGTTGTTGCACATAATCGAGGTTGCCATCCCAGCACACCCGTAGCCGGTAGCTTCCGATACGAGAGTTTCAGCAAGGAGTGAAACGCCCGGACCACCCGCTTCAGGCGGTATGTGCAGGTTCATCAATCCCGCTTCATATGCCTTCTGGACGACCTCTTTGGGGAACTCGTCGCGCATTTCAAGGATATGAGCCCGCGGGGTGATGTGCTCACGTGTGAATTCTTCTGCTCTTTCCCAGAGCTTCTGTTCTTTGTCAGACAGTCTGAAGTCCATAGATTGTCACTCAGGGCGAGCCACTATCCAAGTCCCTTAAAATCCTTCGGAGCCACAACCGGAAGCAGTATATGGGCTTTCCTCTTCGAGCGCACAACCAAGAATGAGGAGAGAGTGTCAAATTGCCGCTCAAGAACACAAACGTTGTGAGCGCCTATAAGACCAAGTTCGGAAAGCTTGAGGGCGCTACGCTACGAGAAATTTTCGCTGAAGCTGTCGATGGAGCAACCGTTAATGCAGAGATTCCCAAGAAGGATATCCAAGCAGTTTTCGTTGGCACGTTTATTCCGGAGATGCTGGTTCATCAGGGTCATACTGCGCCGCTGTTAGTAGACTATGCGGGACTGAGAGGAGTGCCTGCTACACGACACGAAGCAGCTTGCGCGTCCGGAGCGACTGCTTTGAGATCTGCGGTGATGGCTATCGAATCTGGGATATATGACACAGTTCTGGTTGCTTCCGCTGAGAAGATGACCTCTGTGTCAACCAATAAAGCCACTGAGGCATTGGCTGCAGCGGCAGATGACGAGTTTGAATCCAGTATGGGTTTGACATTTCCTGGTGTCTTCGGAATCGCGGCCGTTGCGCATATGGCCAAGTACGGGACAACCGAAGAAGACATGGCCCGTGCTGCAGTGAAGGCGCACAAGAACGCTTCCACGAACCCATTAGCACAGTTCCAGAAAGAGATTACGCTGGAGAAGGCGATGACTCCCAGATACATTGCTTGGCCCTTGAAGCTTTTCGATTGCTCGCCAATCTCGGATGGAGGCGCCGCTCTTGTTCTCACGTCAAACGAGAAGGCTAAGCAATACACAGACCTCCCAGTGAAAATCATTGGGACCGGACAGGCGTCAGCTTCCATGAATCTTTGTGACCGGAATGACTTGACTGCCTTTGAGTCATCAATAGCAGCGTCCAAGGAGGCCTACAAGATGGCCAAACTAGGTCCGAAGGATATGGACGTTGCAGTAGTCCACGACTGTTTCACAATCGCTGAGATAATTGCGTCTGAGGATATCGGACTCTTCAAGCCTGGTGAAGGTGCAAAGGCTTTGAGAGATGGCGTGACAGCCCTAGATGGTGATATGCCAATCAACCCTATGGGTGGTTTGAAAGCCGTGGGGCATCCAGTGGGGGCTACTGGAGTTAAGCAGGCCGTCGTGATTTACAGAGAACTGATT
>WTCK01000191.1 GCA_013138615.1 Candidatus Thorarchaeota archaeon
GACCTTTCATCCGTAGGTCGGATTCTGCCGTAGGATAACTGATTCGGGACTGTCGGTCTTTGTGCAGTGAATCAATGGCATCAATCACCAGCATCACTTTCTGAATCGCATTCACTCCAAAGTGAGCTGTAGCTGCATGAGCAGGAACTCCAGGAACGGTCACTCTGAAGTACATGATACCCGCACTTGCTAAACTGATAGTATGATTGCTTGGCTCAGGAATGAGGGCTGCATCTGTTTTAGGTCGTATTGTCCTCATGTAAAGGACACCACCTACCCCTCCATCCTCCTCCTCGCTTGTGGTTTCCAATTGAACGTCTCCCTTCAAGCGAACACCATTAGCCTGCAATGCCTTCACAGCGAAAATCATAGCTGCCACTCCAGCCTTCATGTCTCCAGCACCTCTTCCGTGAACGTTGCCATCTACCACATCAGCGGACCAAGGATCACGAGTCCATTTCTCTAGCGGCTCAGGTGAAACCACATCTACATGACCACTCAGACATATGGAGCGGCCTCCACCCTCACCTTTCAGAACAGCCGCAACATTTGGGCGGTCTTCATATCCATATTTCGTGAATGAGGTAGTTTCAAAGAAGTCCTTGTGCTTTCGGAGCTCTTTCTCATTTGGATAGAACATCTCAGAATTGAGGTCCATGGCTTCAAACTCATGATGGATTCGTTTCTGAACTTCATACTCCTCCCCAGACACGCTTGGTATTCTCACCAAATCCTGTGTCAAACTAATGAGTTGCTCTTGATGGTCTCCTATCCAGTTCATTACAAGTGGCTTTACTTTCTCATCATTCAGAGTTGTTCACCTCAATAGAGCTTCTAGGTCCTTCAGAATCCCGGTCATGATGTCCAAAGTACTCACAATCTCTTTCCTTATCCTATCGACTAATTTCTCACGTTCCTTCCTGAGATCATCAATAGCCCTCTCAACTTCAGCCCACTGCATAGGCGTGTCATCGAATGATTTGAACCGGTTGCGTGTTCTTGGAGAGATTCTTATGATTGGTAGTTTTTCTAGTGCTGCGACTGCAGAATTAAGGGCTACGTATTCACTAAGGGACTCTAGGAATGAGAGATGCTTTGCTGGAGATTCACCTTCCACTGGCAATAATAGACCAAGAGTCTTGTTAATCGTACCAGATGTTTTACGCAAGAATCCGTTAAGACGGGAGATTCGTTTCCGATTCCCAGATTTGGCAACTTCTCCCTTAAACTTCTTGAGATTGCTCGTACGTTTGAGGATGTTGTTCAAGACTTCTAGAACAGGTTGCAAGCTATTGGTAGGCACCTCAATCGGCATGAACTCTTTGATTCTTTCACTGATTTTCTCCAATTGATTCATGACATCGAAAGGCAGTACGTCAGCATTTGAAAAATTGATTACTGCATTGACAGCATATTCAGCATATGCGTGAACAGAATCATAGTCAAGGACCTCGGGAGTGTCTTTCTGAGTATGGTAGAAATCGCTAGGCCAGGAAATTAGATAGATGGTGGGAACACCACCCTTTGTGAAGAACCAGTGATCACTTCCATAACCTGGAGGCGCCCAGTGCATGAAACGGTCTTCTTGATTTCGAGTCCTGATTATTGACTTGGCATATCCAGACAACTCGTGGGTTGTAACCACATAATTCGGAGCTTGGTACCCAACAGAGTCGAGACTCACAACCAACCCCAATTTCTCGAGTGATTCTTGACTCTCAACGTACACACGTGAACCATTTACCAAAAAGTAGAATCCCTCAGAACCACTCTCCTCCGCTCCGAATAGTAGAAACCTTACTGTGCGTTTTAGCGTGCCGCCATCATCAACATGTTTCTTCAAAAGTCGAGCTACTTCTAGCACTATTGCCACAGGGGCCGCATTATCAGCTGCTCCAAAAAACCAAGCATCGTAATGAGCCCCAATGACGATGTCATAGTCCTCATCACTTCCGTGGATTAGCGCCTCGAGATTGAACGATTCAGATTGACCTTTCTCCGCGACCGCTTTTATATCTAGGATTACTTCTGAGTCCTTCAGCATCTTCTTTAATGAAGCCCCTTCCTCTTTTGTAACATTGAAGACAGGAATCTGAAGGTCCCCACAACGGTCAACAATCAAGACCTTGAGCATATCGCCCTCGGCTGGGCTTGAGATAATTAGACCATCAAGACCCTTTTCAAGTGCCTTATTGTAAGCGACAGTGGGTGCTCCATAGAGCACTGGTCCCCATTCAATCAAACCATAAACTGGTAACTTGTCGGTCTTTTGCACTTCATCAGAAGCCATATCCACAAGTCGCACTCGTTCCTCCGCGTTTGTCGTGTAGGGGAACAAAGCACAATCAATAGACCTCTCAATAGGACTCACAATTTTGAGAGTTGCTTCTTGGGGATCCCAAGATATGACTGGGAACTTGTGTTGTAGGACTTCGTCAAAACCAAATTCTGCGAATCGTTTATTCAAGTAATCAGCTGCTGCATGTTCCACCTTAGTACCAGCTATTCTATTCTCGAACTTACAGAGCTCCTCAATGGTCTTCCTCATGATATCTATGGAAACATCCAAAATTGTTCCTCCTAGGAAATTGATCTTCTATAGACAATGCGTCCATCGATAATAGTCATGTCAACTTCGATATCAATGATGTTCTGTCTTGGAATTTTGAGAATATCATCAGAGAGGACAACGAAGTCTGCAAGTTTTCCTTGTTCTATGGAACCTAACCTGTCTTCGTCAAATTGTTGATATGCCGCGTGAGTTGTGTACAGCTTTAGAGCCTCGACGACGGATACGCTCTGACTCTGCCCAATTGGTTTTCCAGCTTTGGTTGTTCTATTCACAAGTGCATGAATTGCCATCAAGGGTGGATAAGGTGCGCAAGGATGATCAGAGTGAGCCGCTATCTTAACTCCTGCATCCAAGAATGACCGAGCTGCGAACATCCATTCAAGCCTCTCTTCACCAAAGGCTGGAATCAACTTATCACCATGGTAGTATGCGTAAGGTCCAAAGATGGTTGGCAAAATCCCAAGCTTCTTGATTCTCTCGACAATTCTTGGATTGACCACACTACAGTGAATGTCACGGTTTCGAGGATCGGGTCTTGGATACTTAGTCTGCAAGTCTCCAATTATATCGAGATACAGATCGATTGCACGATCACCGTTGGCATGGGCTGATATACGATATCCTTTCTCGTAGGCAAGAGTGAGGGTCTCCCTAGCAATCTCTTCGGTTGTTGCAAACACACCATAGAAGTCAGGTTGGTTTAGATAGGGTTCTGAAACTGCTGCTGTTCTAGC
>WTCK01000015.1 GCA_013138615.1 Candidatus Thorarchaeota archaeon
ATGCCGCTGGAATGCTGACTAGGCTTACAACTGCTTTGCCATTTCGCTTAGTTATACGCATAGTGTGATCTGATGTCTGAAGGATGAAACTCTCTCCTTCATCTAGGTTGTCAAGCACGCTCCGTCCCAGAGGTCCATTCAGGTAATTTGTAAACCTGACTACAACCCGACAGGGGGGCGTCTTGATTTCTTCAACAGCGCTCATTGTTAGAAACCTCAATTCGGGTATTCGTGCCCTCATTAGGCATTTAAACTACAATCGAATTGGTTGACTGATGAAGAAGAGTAATTGTGGCGGGACCGCCCGGATTCGAACCGGGGATGACCAACTCCGGAGGCTGGTGCCTTATCCATGCTAGACTACGGCCCCAAGCCCCACAGACCTGCTCTCTTTAAATCGTTTGCTTAGAAAACCTCGGCTGGTAATCAAGGACGAGTTGAAATAGAGAACCGCTATACTAGGTGCTCCGTGTTTACCAACCACCAGGCACCCCGTTTGCCCTTGACAATGCCCTTCCTATGCACCACTATCTCCACACCCAAGATGGATTTCGATCTCTCATTGATTTTGTCCAAGCGATCGAGTATCGTTCGGCGTTTTCCTTGACTTCCTGTCAGAGCCAATGCAAGTTCGGGTGTTGTGGCACCTTCATGCTGTAAGAAATATGCGAGAAGTTTGCGGTCAAGGTCATCCCGGCAAACCTTCGTCTTTGTTAGATCATTCAACTCGCCCAGGTATACGCTGGTCGACTGCACCGTTTCAAGATGACTGACTCTGGTCCCTAGTTGATTAATCTCTTCAGCGAGTTCCATCAATAGCGGGGGCAATTCCTCGTCAAGCCTCCATAGGATTGCGTCCCTGATGAATCTCTGACGGCCATTAACCCCAGCAAGCTGATCTATGCGGTCCAGTATTTTCTGATCTAGCCGAATACGGATGTTGACAGATGCATTGTTTTTCTTAGTCATCGCCCGACACCGCAGGTATCTATGCTTCTATAGACACATCAATTGATGCACGTGACCAAGAGAAAAAGGCTTGCCCCAAGACAATGGGTCAAACGCCCGGCACAGTTATAACATCAACATCGAGGGACTCGCAAAGAATTCCCTTCGGTGAAGAGAATGGTAAACAAGACGAAGGCTCTAGAGCGTAAGAGAACGCGACTGATTAAGTCGCAGAACTCTGAACAAGTAGATCTCAAACGAATGAGAAGGCTCCGCAGCGTAAGAACCAAATTCTGGATCTCCAAGAAGAAAGCTGCTGTTCTGGGTGAGAAGATTCCGAGGGAGCAACCAAAGGCGGAGAAGAAAGAGAAGAAGAAAAAGAGCAAGAAAGAGCCTGAGATTGAGGTCATCGAGAAAGAACCCGAGATCAAGGAAGTAGACGAGCTCGATGAATTGTACACCTATGATGAGGAGATTGAAGAGGAGTCCATTGAAACCAAGGAGAAGCCTGAGATTGAGGAAGTGGATGAGGTGCCTCCTGAAACCGAGGAGAACTCCGAAACCTAAATTCAGCGACTTTATTGAAGAGATGACTCACGAATAATATCGGTGGGTAATCCGAAACATCTGAAGAGAATAGCTTATCTATGGTTTTTACTGTCATCGGGACTGTTGGTCTGCCATGAAACCGTGGAAAATATCTATTCTACTGCTTTTTCTTTTAGCCTCAGTGTCACTATTGCCCGCGCTATCCAGTGGCCCTGTGAATGTGCTGATTGAAACAAGTGTACCCCATAGGACTGCTCAGACATTTACGTCTGCTAACATCCTCGTCGATGAGCACCATACCAGAAACGCCTCTGATATGTGGACTCCTGGCAATGCATCGATGTTTGGCTGGCTTCTAATGGAGCATGGCTACAATGTGTCAAATAACTGGGATGCGCCATTGGATTCAGGAATTCTGAATGATTACGATGTGCTGTGTCTGTTTTTCCCAATAACACAATTGACAGCCGGGGAAGTGACTGCAGTACACAACTTCGTGAGTGCCGGCGGAGGCCTTCTCATGGTGGGCGTGGACTACACCAGTGTCGGATGGCAGTACACTGCCGCCAACCTCAATCCGATATCTGAAACCTACGGAATCACCTTCCATGAGGACAGATGGCTGGGTAAAGTCCTAGAGAGCGAAGGTCAGTTTGTAGATCATCATCTGACGTATGATATCAGCTCATTCAACTCTGACTGTGACCAGCTAAAGGGCTGTACTATCACAGTGAGTAGCCCAGCAACATTAATTGCGACCAATCATAAGGATGAAGAAGTACTTGCCGTTGCTGAACCAGGCAGCGGAAGAGTTGTGGCCGTAGGTTCAGCGGCGCCTTTCATTATCTATCGGCATGGGGCCAGCTGGCAAGTTGAACCGGATGACCACTTCCAATTTTCCCTAAATGTCATAGACTGGTTGACTGGGAATGGGGAGAGAAAGGTAGACCCGCCCGAGAAAGCGATAATCAGGATCGGTTCTGGACCATCACTCAATGCTTCGGAATTGGAGGAGTATAAAGTATTCAACGGCGTCTACCATGATCACACAACCTGCAGTGATGGACAGGACACACCGCTGAACATGATGATTAGGAGCCTTGAGGTCGCTCTCGATTTTTGGATAGTTGCAGACCACTCCTACGACCGTGATGCCCCGAATGGCATTAACGGGGGGATAGCAGTCAAGGAATTTGCTGAC
>WTCK01000011.1 GCA_013138615.1 Candidatus Thorarchaeota archaeon
ATCGATAAGACCGCTGGTGTGCCCTTCTATGCACTCAGAAGCACAACAACAAAAGCAACAACTGTGGAGCGCCAGACGCAGATTCTATTCCCGTTGGTTCAGGAAACCCCCTACCTCGATAACATAACAATCAACCTACAATACACGGATTACTTGACAGGTGAAGGCATATCCGGCGCAATTCTAGCACTTACATCGCCCAACCGAACGCCTGTTCTGTACCAACTGTACGATGTTGTGGATGGGTCCTATATCCTTCTCATCAACACAACTCAATTTGGCAACTCAGGTTCTGTCTACTTCACATTCACTCTACGCAAGAGCGGCATTCCGTTCTACGCGGACAGAGAAGCAACTGATGTACCTGCTACAATTAGGGACATTCAGACATCCTTGCTCTCTGAAGCTCCCGCACCTGGGTCTACTGCAGTAGGTACGCCGATAACCGTGGTCATGACTTTCCAAGATTTCGATCATGATGTCCCGATACTTGGTGCAACGATTGAAACTTCTTGGACCTGGACCAATCTAGAGATTGTTGAGATTGGCAATGGTGTGTACCATATTACTATCAATACGACAGGCCTTCTTGCTCAGGCTTATGTGTTCACTGTCGAAGCAACGAAGACTCACTATGCAATTGCGAACGTCAGTGTGACAATACAACCAGGCGCAAGCACTGTGGAAATACTATGCGATACTACGTTCTATGCGAACTGGGGCGAAACTGCTTTCATTGATTTCGATGTGCAAGAGCCCTACTACCTAACACTCGTGCCAGGAATGAATGTTTCAATTCTGTGGAATGGTTCACTATACTATGGATATGGGTTCGGCAACGGAAGCTATGTTGTCGAGATTCCAACGTCCGACATGGACTTCGGAATCTTCGATCCTCAGATAACTGTCACAGCTGAATTCTACCAGCCAAGGCATAGAGCGTTCATCCTGATTGTCAATAAGGCGACAGCGCAAGTACTGACGGACGAAACCACAATCAACGTTGTGTTCAATGAATCAGAGAGTTTCTGGGTTTACTTGAACGATACAGTTTCGAATGCACCTGTCGACGCGTTATCAGTCACAATGGAGTGGAACAACACGGTGTATCCGCTCGCCTTCAACGGGACTTCTGGGTTCTATGAGGGACAGATTGATTCGTTGGGCTTTTCGATAGGACCTTACGAGATAATCGTGAGAGCGGTTGCGACGAACCATGTGTTCTTAGATTTCTTGTTTGATGTAAACGTGATACCGATTCCAGCAGAAGTTCAAGTAGCAGACGTACCGCAGTTAACAGTGTATTACGGCGACATGTTATACTTCGGAATAACCTACAATGATACGTATCATCACGTGTCCATTGATGGAGCGAATGTTACTTACACTCTAGGAAGCATCTACGGAGTCCTAATACAAGATGTGGACGGTGCTTACCGTGGCTCAGTCGACACAACCGACTTGGCAGCTCAGACGATATATCTGCGGATAGTAGCTACACAGGGGAACTACTCTACAGCGATAAAGAACTTCATTCTGAGTATCCTGCCGATTCCAACAGAAGCCTTGGTTGATGATAGCCTCCGCGTTGGGTTCCGTGGTGAGAACGTGACATTCACACTCCAGCTGAATGACACATATCACGACGCGCTCATCCCCGGTGCTGCTGTCCACGTGTCATGGGAAGGCGGGTCAGCACTCAACATTGACGATCTTGGCAATGGAACCTATGTTGTCATGATCGCCCTCAGCCTCACGCAACCTAGAACGTACGACATTGACATCATGTTCACCCTCCAGAACTATGTAACCGCATCGATCAAGGTGAACGTAGAGATCAAAGCGACAAGTGCTACGATTCAAGGCCCAGACTCGATATCCGTTCCTGTTAATGACACTGCTACGGTTGGGTTTATGCTCTGGGATACAGTCAATGAACTCCAACTCACGTCGATTAATGGTTTTGCTAGCTGGGTGCTCGGTGATGTGTCTTTGGGCTTAGAGAATGGCAACTACACTCTTGAGATTCCAGGCAACTTGCCAACTGGAATATATGACATCGAGATATACTATGTTACTTCAACCTACTCGATAGAGAGTAAGCAGTTCAGGCTGGAAGTACGTAACGTGCACACAGCGTACGCGACAATCAACCAGACCATAATAACGACACCTGGCGCATCTCTAATGATTCCGGTGAGCTATGTCGACCTCGACCATGGCGTTGGCCTCAGTGGAGTGATACCAGTTGTATCCTTTGATCAAGACCTTATCACTTACTTCGAAGACCAGACCTACGAACCATTCGACAATGGAACGTACTATCTCTACTTCCAGGTACTTGGAGCCTACACATTCGATGTGGTCATCACCTTTGCGCGAAATCAGTACGACTCTCAGGTGGTAACGTTCGAGATTCAATCAGACATCACACCTCAACAGGCTTTGCAGCAATTGATTGGTTACGTAGGCGGTGGAATCCTAGCGATATTAGCAGTTCTTCTCGTGGTATACGTCAAGGTCTGGAGCATTCCGTGGATTATTCGGGTCCTCAACAAGATGTTGAAGGTGTTGGCAGCTGGTAAGATTCCTGCACCTGCGAATGTTCGCAGTAGAGCTGAGATTATACTGGAAATTACCAACGAGGAACTACAGCCATTAGGTATTCAGAAGGCAATCGAGGATGTCACTGGCGAATCTATCGTTACGGTGGTTCCTGAGGTTGAT
>WTCK01000185.1 GCA_013138615.1 Candidatus Thorarchaeota archaeon
TCGGATAAAATAGCAACGAGGTAAGAATTATGGAATACGTATACTCAGCACTTCTGCTCCACAAAGCGGGCAAGAAAATGACTGCCAAGGCAATGGATGGCATTCTCACTGCTGCAGGTGTTGACCCTGACAAGAACAGGATCAAGGCCTTGCTGGCGGCTCTGAAGGATGTCGATATTGACGAGGCTCTGAAAGGCGCCGCGATGCCGATGGCGGTTGCAGCTCCTGCGGCTGGAGCCGCGGCTGCTGAACCTGCTGGAAAGGGAAAGAAGGAGAAGAAGGGAAAGAAGGAGAAGAAGGAAGAGAAAGAGGAAGAAAAGGAAGAAGAGTTCACAGCTGGACTTGGCAGCCTTTTTGGTTAAGGCGGGTATTTCATCCCCTCTCAATCTTAAAACAGAGGGCAATAGGCCACGTGCCTGCTGCCCACTGCAACTTCTTTTTTCATTTTTTGTCTAGGTGATGTAGCTGAAAAGCTATAACACGCTCCGAGTACATTCATAGACTGGAAGAATCTAATGACCTTCTAACCGGGAAAGGAATGGCCAAGATGAAGATAGTGTATCATCCTCTGATGAGTGAAAGCTATGACCGCACACCCGCAGGAGCTCCTGGAAGGTTGGAAACCTCTGTGGAAATCCTGAGTAAACACCCAGACTATGAATTTGTAGAGGCAAGGCCTGCGACTGAAGAAGAGATCAATCGAGCTCATGCTCCAGGTCACATCGAGAGGGTGAAGCGGGATTATGATTCAACAAGGGAGAACCTACTGTATCAGGTAGCGACCTTGGCGGCAACACTATCGGTTATTTACGATCATGCTGATGAGTTCAATTCAGAAATATTGAAGTTCATCGGTTAAAATACAGATCTAGAGTGACATAATCTTGATGATGGCTTCACCTTCAATGACAACTTCTTGGTTCTGATTTGTACATAAGGTCTTCAAAGTGACTCGATGCTTCTCATCGTTAAGAGAAGCTACCTCGACCCTAGCAGTTATTGTGTCACCAATTCTGACTGGCCCCATGAAATTCATACTCTGTCCTAAGTATATTGTCCCGGGACCGGGTAACTTCATGCCGATGGCAGTACTGATGAACGAAGCAATGAGCAATCCATGAGCAATTCATCCATTAAATATCGTAGTCTTAGCCCATTCTTCATCGAAGTGCAATGGATTGTAATCTCCACTAAGGTCTCCGAATGTCTGAATGTCCTCCTCTGTGATAGTATGTGTAACCTCTGCAAATTGTCCAATGTGAAGATCAGAATATTTTATCGCTTTTATTTCATTCACCTTTCCACATTCCCCATTTGATTGTAATCGCATTCCATGACCAGCCAATCCCAGCAGCGGTCAAAACAACAATGTCCCCATCCTTTATCTTTCCATCCTTTAGACCTTCTTCAATTGACACAATCGAATCGTTTTGACCCATATGTCCCCATTCATCGAAATATGTTGCTTGATTATATGGATGAACACCTAGTTCATTTGCTACGAACTCAAAGGCACTTCTCTTCATTCTGATGAGCCCAAGATAGTCAATATTCTTTCGAGTATATCCACTCTTCTCTAATGATTCATCTACGACTTTCAAGAAATTGGTCATTGATAGTCTATCAAGACGGGCTTTCAACCTTGGAGGATCAGGGACATCCAAGTACTGCATGCGTTTCTCAATCGCCTTACATGTGATAGGAATGACAGTGCCACCTGCAGGTACATAGACATCTTCTGAAAATTGGCCATCTGTGATGACGCTTCCCTCTAGGATGACATTTTGTGAATAATCATTACGAAGAATCATAGCGACTCCACTGGCAGCTAAATCATGCATGAATCGTGTCCGGATATTCGAGTAGTCTATGAGATCACAGTTCCTGTATCCACTGCCAATTAGAACCCGTTTGTATCCTTGGGTTTCCATTAAAGACTTGGCAATGATCATGGCAACAACAATTGTGCCGCATCTCTGGTTGACATCAAACGCCCAAGCTTTTGTTGCACCCACCTCGTTTTGGAATTTGATGGCATAGGTCTGCATAGGATGCTCTGCGTAAACCTCGCCAGCCCAAATCACTAAGTCAATATCCTTTGCAGGATCTATCCCCGCTCGTTCTATGGCAATCTTTGCAGCCTTCACGCCCATTGCCACAGTGTGATCATCTGGACCAGGCACAGCCTTACTCTTCATACCTATCTTCGTTATAATTATCTCCGCTGGAGTTCCAGATTGTTCAGATATGTATTGAGCAGTATGCCTCTCAGGAGGTATATAGGTGCCAATCGCTTCAATTCCAATCTTTCTCATTTCGCATCCTCCAACTCTCGTTTCAGAATTTTACCTGCTGCGCTTTTGGGTAGGTCCCCACGGAATTCGTAATGCTTAGGAATCTTATATCTTGCAAGTTTATCATCCATATACTGTCTTATTTCGTCCTCAGCCAGTAATTCTCCATCCTTCAAGACAATGAACGCCTTTCCGACTTCTCCCCACTTTTCATGAGGCACTCCAATTACAGCAGCCTCAAGTATTGCAGGGTGCTTGTATAGTACATCTTCAATCTCTGAGGGAAATACATTTTCTCCCCCTGAAATGAACATATCTTTCTTGCGACCAACTATATAGTAGAATCCATCACTATCACGCATGACGAGGTCTCCTGTGTGCACCCATCCATCAGATTCAATGACTTTTGCTGACTCTTCAGGTTCCTCCCAATAACCACTGAATGTATGAGGTCCTCTCAACATCAGCTCACCTACCTCCTCATCTGACAGCGTTACATTGTCATCATCAACTATCTTCATATCACAGTGGAATGCAGGGAAACCAACAGATGTTGGTCTTTCCTTAACAGCATCATCAGGTAAGTAGAAATTATTAGGTCCTACTTCAGTGAGTCCATACCCCATTTTTAGAATCTTGCCTCTCTCCCAGTATTTTTCCATTATCGCAACAGGACATGGAGCACCTCCACTGATGAACAATCTAACATGTTCAAAGTTTGTTTTCTTGAAATTCGATGATTGAGATATCATGTTAAACACGGTAGGGACGCCAATCACGATTGTGCATCTCTCGCTCTCAACTACTCTCAATGTTTCTTCAGGATCAAAGTCGCCCATGATTATACTTAATGCTCCAAGATGATAGAATGGTATGAGAAGTACATTGATTCCTCCTGTATGAAAGAGTGGAAAGAGTAGTGGTTGAATATCATCTGGTCTAAGTCCCCATGAAACAATCGTATTAACCGAGTTCCAGAATACCAATCTGTGTGATAGAATAGCACCTTTGGGTAGGCCTGTGGTTCCGCCTGTGAAGACGATCAAGAAAGGATCATCCATTGTGATTGCTGGCCGTTCTACTGCACTGGAGGAGTTTCTGGTCATGAGCGAGTAAATATCGGGGTCAGTATCAAACATCTTATTTCCCATGACAACTACATGCTGTTTTTCAAGGAGCGGACGGATTTTCCCAAACTGGATTCCCAAATTGGGGTCATAGAATACTATAGAGGGGTTTGTCTTTTTCAAAAGGTATTCAGTTTCGGGTGTGGAAAGCCGAATGTTAAACGGAGTCAGAATGGCTCCTATCTTTCCACAAGCAAAGAGGATGTCGAGAAAATCGAACCTGTTCTTAGAGTAGATGCCTACTCGGTCTCCCTTTTGTACTCCTGAATCAAGTAATAATCTTGCTACTTGATTCGCTCGTTTATCCATTTCTTCGAATGTGTATCTCGTATTCTGGATATTGTCAACTATTGCTTCCTTTTTTGGAGTCAAGATCGCTCTTCTTCCAGTCCAATCTCCTATCCAAGACCAATCTTTCAGGTTCATTGTTCAATCTCTTTTGATTCAGATTGAAAACATTCTCAAGTATTAGTCTTACTGAAGATAAAGCTACTATCAATCACTTGCTACTTTGAAAATTCATTAGAGTCTTGCAGGCGAGAACTATCTGATTGACTCTTTGTTCCATATCCTCGAATGTGTATCTTGCAAGAATACCCCCTCTCCGCTTATTCATCTCTTTGGAATCATTGGTGTCTTTCATTTTATTCTCCCGAAGTGTTTTACTGTTTGTTCTAGATTTGCACTAAGGGGTAATCTAGAAGGACTTTTCTTCCAACTAAATCAAAAGACATATCATTGGCTGAAATCTAAACCACTGAGGATAACCAACTTTGGGTATATACCATGTCAGTTCAGGAGGAAGTTGAATTGTCTTCAACGAATGAGTTCATCCTTAGCACAAGTGGATTAACCAAGAATTTTGGTGGTCTAATTGCCGTTAATGATGTAAGTCTAGATGTCGAAAGAGGTTCGATAAAATCAATCATCGGCCCGAATGGTTCAGGCAAAACTACTTTTTTTAATCTCATTACAGGAGCCCTCTCTCCTTCGTCTGGAAAGATATATTTTGAAGGTCAAGATATAACTCGATTTTCAATGCATCAACGTACACGACAAGGTATATCACGATCGTATCAGATCACGAATATTTTCCCATATCAGACAACATTTGAAAATATTCGATTGGCAGCTCAGGGCTGCAGCGGTGCAAGAGTCAATTTTCTTGGAATGCTGAAGAAAGCAGGTTCATATGGCGAGTTTCATGAGAAAGTTCTTGATATTGCTACAATTGTGGGTCTTGATCCTGCGAGACTCTATGTTCCAGCTGCTTTGATACCACACGCTGAACAAAGAAAGCTTGAAATCGCGATGGCTCTCGCTACCGAGCCGCGACTCCTCTTACTTGATGAACCTGCTGCTGGAATGGCTATTGAAGAAATACCAGAAGTCATTGACGCAATTTTGCGGGTCAAAGAATCGTACGGTGATCGACTAACGCTATTAGTGGTTGAACACAAGATGGACATTGTTATGAACCTCAGTGAGGAGATTGT
>WTCK01000168.1 GCA_013138615.1 Candidatus Thorarchaeota archaeon
TGCACTTCTGATAGCATCTTCGTGAAAAATGACATCATCCAGCACAATAGACGATCCAGGTTCGCCTGCCACATTTACAAGACAACATGGTCCTACTAGTACATCAAAACTGATGTTGTTCAGAGTATCCCCTGCTTCGACAATGTGCGAAGGAGCGTCTATGTGAGTACCAGTGTGAGTGCCCATTGAGAGATGAGTCAAACGGTACCCCTCGGTGGCGATATCGCGGAGCTCGTCCATTACGACTCCGGGATCGCCCGGTCTCACTGGCACATCAGCATAGAGAGGCAATGTAAGGTCAACGATTCCGTTCAAGGTTGAATCACGCAGTCTATGCCCGCATAGAATAGGCATAAATGCTCTGGATTACTTCCTTGTGTTAGCAGCAAGCATGGAGGAAATCATTTGGGACAAGGTCTTGGCACGCTCGTGGGCCTAGTAGTCGCTTTCACGGTTACATTCGTGATACTGACATTCGGACTATTCATTCCTGCAGATGTAGTTGACCCGCGAATCATTAACGACTTTCTAGCATTTACTGATTTGGAGCTCAAGTTGGCAGTCATGGGAACCGTGCTCTATCCTCCTGACTTGGGAGTTGGTTTGACGTACGGCGCACAGCAAGTCCCTGTCTTGATGTTTCTAACTTGGGGGCTGGGTGGCCTCATTGCTGGTCTTCTGTCTAAGGATATACTGCCCGGAGTTCTTTCTGCAATATTCTCAGCTATCATAGGGGCTTTCTTGGTCTGGTTGTTGGTTTTCTTTGTTCAAGTACCGGACTTCACACTGATTGCAGGTACCGAATCCATGGTACTCCTTCAGAGAGTGCTCACTGGCACGGTGTATCCAATAATAGCAACAGCTTCTGGTGGTCTCCTAGGCGGGGGAATCAGCAGGCATCGTTAGGTGTCGAAATTTCCTCAAACTACTTCAGACTCGTTTCTAAGAGAACGTCCGCACTCCGCACACATGAGCGGAGCAGATTTGAAGACCGCTCCACACTGGCATACAGTTTCAATCTTTATTGGCGGGGGTGCATCAGATTCCCTTCTCGCTTTCTGGAGCAGTGTTGCTAACGGTATCGAGCTGATCAATGACAGTAGCGAATGTGCGATTCCACTTGCAAACTGCAGAACGAGGTAGATGTTTCTCGCATCTCTATCTATTGTCCAAAACGAGGGGTCCAAGAGAAAAGTGGATGAAACAGCGAATGCAGAGATGAACACACCGACCCAAAGGGCTGTTCGCATGGCATTCCATTCCGATTTAGCGAATGGAGCAGTTACTAGCCCAATCGCGATCCATGCCATGACATACAACATCCAAGTAGTTGAACTGAGCAAACCGGCTGCAGAAGCCAGAAGTGAATCACTACCGCTGAAGATTATCCAGAATAGGCCGAATTGTGACGGATACTCGGTTGGAGGCAAGGCTAGCAGGATGGCAATCATACTTGAGCCGACAAGTGCACCGACCAGACCGCCGAAAATATTCCGCAATTCTTTCAATCCTATCCTTTTTGCGCCAGCCTGAGATTATCCGTTCGCGTCTTAATCGTTTTGGGCTTGGCAGCAGTAGGCCGCTCCAGCACTTTGTGTGTTTGACCATTTGTTCAGTCCAGTTGAGTTGGGCAGTGCGCGTTTTTGACCACCGATGCTCAATTTCGTACTGCTTGGTTGTTTCTAAATCCAGAATAGGGTCTTGAGTGATTTCGTTTGGGCTGCTCAGACCTCCTTCTGACAAGTATGACACCGCAATGCTTTTCAGACCACTCTGAGAAAAGAGCATGCACACGCGGGACCGAGTGCAAATTAGAGACTACAAGGTGCCCTAGAATGACAACCGATCTGGAACGAGCTCTATCAAAGCTTAGATTTGATGACCAAGTATTGGGTTACTCATTGATGACTAAGGACGGACGCCCCTTTGTAAGCTTCTCGTTTCCTGATGAGCTGTTTCCCCGCGTTAGGGATAGCATCAGCCTTTACAAATCCGATCTACGCCTTATGACAATAGACACTGAGAAGGGCTTGGTGGTTTTGTCACCAGTGGACACGAACTGGATACTAACGGTTCTCTACGTTCCTGAATTACAACTAGGCTTGGCGATAGCAAAGACGAAAAATGTATTGCGCTTGCTGGAAGGTATTGAATTGCCTCCTCCACCTGACGAGTTCGAGGAATCTGTGGAGGGGAATCTCCAGGTTCTAGAAACAATAGCAATCAATGCTGCATCAACTTCCCCGGTGCCTTCTTCTAATGGACAGCCTGTTGACGTACCCGTGACTGCGGCGGCATCACCTGCAGTGACCGCAGCATCTGCGCCAATCATCGAACGGTCACCAGAGGATTTTGCAGTACAACCCTCCACAATTCCAAAGCGAGGCGAAACATACACAACGGCCCTAACCCTTGATTCAGATCTGCACAAGGAGATGAAGAAGAACCACCGAAACTTTGGGTTTGACGTACTGATGCTTGTTGATGGCAAACTAACTGTGGAACGGATTGCTGATTCGATGTTCCAATCCAATGAGCGCGTTGCGGAGCTGTTGATGTGGGCGGCTTCTAAGGGAATAGTCAATGTCCCGCTTGAAACAGGAACGGTCAAAAAGAAAGAAGCAACTCTCGGCCGCTTTGTGAAGTGCCCCAAATACGAGGGGCCTCCTGCCAAGGTTAAGCCGGAACATAAGCGCATCATTAATGCATGTGACGGCACACAGACAACGGACGCGATTGCAGAGCTTCTGGGTGTCACACACGCCAAGGTCATTCAGACCGTTGCACTTTACAGGAAGCATGGTCTCAAGATGATAGGACGGACCGTGTAAGTGACTAACCATCTGAGGTCAGAGTTCAATGGCAAAGATACAGAATCCCCTACTTCTCACCCTATATTCAAAGTACGTTGACAGAATACTATCCAGTACGGCTAGTATTGAAGATGCAAATCAACGCTTGCGTGATCTTGGCCGTGATATTGGCTCACAGGTATACCTCACTACCGAGATAGTCGACAAGACGAAAGAGACCGTGTCCACTAGGGAAGATGTCGCCAAGCTGATGGACGTTATTTTCAAGAGTCTCTTCAACAAGAAGCCTTCCAATGTAGATATGAAAACAGCTCGTGGTTCTGTTCGTGTAACTGACAAAGACTGTCTGTGGTGCCAGGATGTACATCTGGAGGGGATGCGCGGCTTCGGTTACTGTGAGATTTTCAGTGGCATTCTCGAAGCTATTCTCGAATTCAAGGGCGTGGAATCCAAGGTCTTCCAAGAGATGTGTCGCGCTACCGGGGCCGAGGTTTGCACTTGGAATGTACGCCTTGTATGGTAATCTCCCCGTTACATCGGGACAAAGCACTTAACAACCGCTGAGAGTAAACTCCAACTGGAGCGACTCAGATGCCCGATAGAGAAGTTATTCCATGGTGGAAAGGTAGACTGAAAGATCGCCAACTAATGCAAGCCTTCTTTTCGAAAACTTGGAATAAGCTTGGCAGCAGAATCATGGTGATGTTTCCTGAAAAGACCACTACGCTCTATTACAGTGCAGGTCGTTTGGCTGGGCTTGAAACACAGCGCGAGTACTTCAAATTGGGAAAACAGAAGCCTCCAGGCGATTTCAAGGGTATTGTCGAATTCATCAAGCTTGCGCTTGAAACGCTCATTGTACCATTCGGCGATATTAAGATTGCCAAGCTTTACAAGCTCTGGCTGGACGAGGAGGCAATCATAGAGATTGGAGATAATCCTTACGCCTCAGGATATGAGAGCGCTGAACCTGCCTGTCATTTCTTGAAGGGGTTCATTGAAGCGGTGTTGGAGTATTTGATTGACTTCAACAGAATCACCTTCGAGAAGCTTGATGTTATTGAGGAAACCTGCATGTCCGCAGGCGATAAGGCATGTACATTCAAGATTACGATGACGTATCCGGCCCGCGGGTAACAAATGAGCTAGTACATCCTTACTACAAACATAGTCTTTAACTGGATTCTGGGTCTAGTCCAGATGGGCTGAATTATGGGAGACCGTACTAGAAAAGCCGTACTGGCTGTGACTTTAACGCTTGTTCTTAGTGGAGTCGCTAGTATGCTTTTTTTCAATTCAATCCCAGTTGGTCCGGATGTCGCAGTTCAAGACCTCTCGTTTTCCGGTTCTTCGGAAACGGTATTCATTGATTTTCATGTCCTTGCCGCATCGGTGAGCGGTGGGACTGCAGTACTTCTCCCCGGATTCACAACCAAGCTCTACACTCCATCCTGCATCTTTGTTCTCGCTGTGGGCACGGTATCAATCTCACGACGAGATGAGAAAAGTCAACAAAAGCTGCGCGACCGCGTAGTTGATGAAATCGCCTCCAACCCCGGTATACACCTGCGTGAGTTGCGACGCTATTTGGGGTGCGCCATGGGAGCTCTTCAATACCATCTGAAGCATCTGGAACGGGATGGCTACATAACCTCTCTCAAGAACGGCAATTCCAGACACTTCTTCCTGCCGGAGTTCTCCGACGATGAGCAGATCCTGCGGCTGACAGCTGTGTCAAGGAACCCGACGGTTGCCTCGATTCTCTTTGAGTGCATGAGGAATGGTCGAGTTACCCAGGCTGAGCTAAGCAGGACACTGTCACTTGACAAGAGTCTGGTTTCGTACTATATCAGCAATCTTCTCTCAGTAGGTGTGCTGAACACGATTCGAGTGTTTGGACGCGAAAAGCCCATGATCTTGGCGTCATGGGCTCACTCTGCGTTGACGAACCTCGCTCTGGTATAGCATCTCGGGTCGAACCTCTATGCTTATCTTCACATCCCCTTGGGATTCCTGAACGTAAGCTACAATTCAGATGCCGACGCAAATGCCCCAGAGCTGTATCATTGATGTAGTAATTCGTGATGAGCGTGAAAGGGAATGGATGAAGATACTATCCTAGGGGCCGATGAGGCCCATGATGAGATTGACGTTGAAGGGTTAGACGAAGTGCGCCACGCTGTGCGTCTCGTGGATGTGTCACGAACCTACATGCTGGGCAAAAGGAAAATCGACGCAGTCCGCGGTGTTAACCTTGAGGTTGGCATGGGGGACTATATTGTTATTTCTGGGCATTCAGGGTCTGGAAAGACAACACTTCTGAACATAATCGGGGCAATAGACTCAGTCACGGAGGGCCGAATCCACGTCATGGATGTTCCAATAGAGGACTATGATGAATCCTTTAGGGCCACATTCCGACTTCAAAACACTGGCTACATGTTCCAGAGCTATAATCTGATCTCCACATTGACTGCAATTGAAAACGTCATGTTTCCCATGCAGTTAACTCCCAAACCAATCTCCGATCTGAATGCAGAGGCTCGCAACCTGCTTGAAATGGTTGATATGAACGACAGATTGGATCATCTGCCTTGGCAGTTGAGTTCCGGAGAGCAACAAAGGGTCGCCTTAGCACGAGCAATGGCAAACGACCCTCCAATCATTCTTGCAGACGAACCGACCGCAAATCTGGATGAAGCAAGTGCGGAAATGGTTCGGATAATACTACACACTCTCAACAACAACGGCAAAGCAGTAATCGTCATGACGCATGATGAAACAATTTCCTCAATGTCGGGCGTGCGCCGCTTCAGAATGTCAAAAGGAGAGTTGTTGAGCGATGTCTGAACAAGATTATGCATCACAGGATCTCAGACGCAGACCATTTCGTTCAGCTCTTGCTCTTCTCTCTATTTCCAGTGTCGTGGCCTCGACAACATTTCTCTTCCTATTTGGGAATGTGTTGCTGGATGTGACAACACTCCTCACATCAACTCCGTCAGCATCATCCATGCGAGTGTTCTTTGAAACTTTCATTTGGTCGGTCTTGCTGTTGGTCTTCATTTTAGGCACTGTGGTTGTTTCAAGCACAATCTCGTTGGAAATGGTGAGCAGAAGGAAAGACATTGGACTAATGAAAGCCATCGGAACCTTGATGGACACGATATTCGATCATTTCATGACGCAAGCGGTGATACTGCTTGTTGGAGGAGTGGCGCTTGGAGTTGCCGCTGGGACTCTTCTATACTTCGCTGGTCTTATCTGGCTAGCTTCTGTGCTCCCCAATGCACAGTTCGCATTTCAATATCCAGTGCTTCAGGTGGCTCTTCTTTGCGGCGTCTATTTGCTCATTGGATACTTTGCAGCTCAACAACCCATCTACTCTACTGTCCATGAAACTCCCATTGATGCACTGAACCCTGACGTAGGATTGAAAGTCAAGAAGCATGGGTTCCTTGATAGCTTCGGGCTTCCCTTTAGGATCGCCACAAAGGCCACTGGACGGCGAATCAAGGGTACGCGAAGAACCGCCCTCTCACTCTTCCTAAGCTTCTCTCTGGCGTCCCTGCTTTGGATTGGCGGAGGGGTTATCGATACAACTACCGACGCCTATATTTCACGCTCCATGGGGACAAACGTTATAGCTGTCGGCAATCCTGACCTCCTAGCTCAATACTACGATGCGTATTCTCTGACAGGTTCTATGCTTAACGAATCCTTCAGTTTCATCGACACACAGTACTTGGTGCCTCTCACACTCATCGCGGACTTAGAAGCCCTTTCGGGAGTTTCACAAGTTGAACAGCGACTAGTGGACTATGCGACGGTTTCAGAGATTGCTAAACCCGTCTGGAATGAGAATCTTGACCAATACGAGCTCATCGGGGATTCGAGGGTTGGAAAGGCACTCGTTGTAGGTTTAGATTGGGACAATACAATATCCGATTGGTATTACTACGGTGATGAAACAAATTCCTCCCAACAAGTGTGGGTTGGCGGGGGGATGGCGAACACCCTTTTCGAGGACCCTCTCATACAGAGTCTTGGAGTCCATGGGACTTCATTCGAGGTCAAGGCAATAGCCTTCGACATTGTCAATGGTGGCAACATAACCTTCATGGATATCTCTATCATGCAACAGCTCTATGGCATATCGGAGAGCAACCTCGTTCTAGTGCAAGTGGACGACTACTCCCCATCCATGATTTCACGAATCCAGGGGCTTGTAGAGGCTGAAACCGGGTTCGGGATTTTCCTACAGCAAGAGGTTCTTGAAAGCAATTTGAGAACCCTTAGCGCCTTTTGGAGTCTGCTTCAGCCATTGCCTTTGATAGCCCTCCTCAGTGCTTTCCTGGGTTTGACGAACTATCTACTAGTTTCAGTATTTGGCAGGTTCAGGGACTACATCATTATGAGGTCAATTGGTGCGAAGCCCTCATTCATTGCAAGGACAATGATTGCAGAAGGTGTTGAAATTGGGCTCACTGCTGGCTTTCCAGCGGTTCTAGTGGCGACCCTGTTCAGTATCTACTTCCTAGTGCCTGAAGCTGCAGTGCCTTCGCTTCTGTATCTCCCGACGGCCATTGCCATTATGTTAGTATCAATGCTCACAGTAGTGGTGCTGTCTGCTATACCTGTATATCTCATATTCATGAGCCGTAAGGAACTCAGAGTATCGGAATTCGCGGTTTAAGGGACAACGTTCTTTAGAGAAAGTCAGTGAGTGCCAGCAGGAATTCCAAATGACTAGCAAAGCCCCGGAAGAAGAGTTCTCCATCCATTGGATTCGAGACATAACTGAAGAGGTTCTCAAAAGAAACGCTGCAGTATACTTGATTTCCACCGGAAAGAGCCCAAGCGGAAGCATTCACATCGGCATCATGAGAGAGATCATAATTGCTGATGTGATCAAGAGAGAGCTCCTTCGAAAAGGAAATGATGCACGCACGATGTTCGTGGTCGATGACTATGATCCTGTGCGTTCGTTCCCCGCATCGGTTTCCCTCAATTTGGAGGATTGGGTCGGCATACCGTATTCGGATGTCGTTGACGAGTTTGGATGTTGTGATAGCTTCG
>WTCK01000089.1 GCA_013138615.1 Candidatus Thorarchaeota archaeon
ACTGCGGCGTAGACTATGGCTAATGTCATCAAGATTAGGACCTGAATCACTGCAATTGAGCTTGTCATGCCAAAATCAAATGAATTGAAAGCGTAGTAGATTAGAACCTCCAAGGTCATGTAGCGTCCTTGTCCAAGAGCAAGCACTATTGGAAACGACATGAAACAGAAGAGGAAAGTGAGGATTGCAGCACCTAGGAGTGAGGGCATCACGTGAGGAAGAACGATTCTACGAAGCTTCTGAATGCTTGAGGCTCCCAGCAACTCAGCTGTATCCTCGATATCGGGGTCCAATCTCTCAAGGGCCGCAGAAACCAAGAGAATCACAAGAGGGATGTTGTAGAATGCATGCGCCAAAACAATTCCGGGCACACCTGCTGCTAAGTTCACGACCGATTCAGTCGCGCCTGTCAACGCCATGGCGATTGAGTCCACGAATCCATATGAGCCGAACATTCTGAGAAAACCTACAACCACGACAATCGGGGGGAGTATAAATGGTAAAATTACTGCTGCGCGCACAGCTCCTTTTCCTTTGAACTCAAGACGTGCGAGTAGGAAAGCTCCCGGAAGGCCAAGGGCGACTGCAAGAATTGTACTCACGGCCGCCTGGAGAAAGGTAAACCAAAGTGTTGCGTGTGTGACCTGTGAACTCATGACGTCTTGAAATGAAGATCCAGGGCCAATCAGTAGTCCCAGAATCAGTACGCCAAGTACGGGGTAAACCAAGAAACCCATTAGCAGCAGAAGCGGGATCGCCATTGCCACGTATGTTGCTATTGAGCCGTTTATCATATGCAAGTTTCCGCCTACCCTCTTATGATGTCATTCCACTCTGATTTCCAGGATGCAAGGTTCTCCGCTATTTCAGCTTGACCAAGCAATTCGTTTAGGAGGACGACGTCGTCTGGTTTCAGAGCGAAATCAAACGCGGAATTCAGCTCGACGTTCATATTGGCCGGAAACATCCATTGGTTAAGAGCAACGTACCTCTGCACTGCTGGTGACAAACAGTATTCGATGAAGAGCTTTGCGAGTTCAGGGTCAGGGCCATTCTTCACAAGTCCCATGCCCTCGACCTGCATCCACGCGTAGTGCTCACCGCCGTAGTAAATAGGAGCAGTGCCTACATCAGGCTCCGCTTGGGTGTAGTATGCTGAATATGCAGGATCCGTTCCGTAGCTAACCATCATGTGCTTTGTCGGATCACTATACCATCGTGCCCACGCTTCTGACCAGCCCGGTTGTATATCGATGTCATTCTTGACATCTGACCACCAATCTGTCCAATCGGTGCCGAGCAGCTTATCATGGACTGCTATCTCAGTCAAGAGAAAGGCAAGTCCGGGGCTGCTCAGGTACGGGTCTTCTGTAACCAATGCGCTTGCCATTGCGGGGTAGGCGAGATCTGCGAAGGTGAGATTTGCCAATTCCGGGTGTGTTGTTGTATTCATATCTGCCATGGAGTAGATGATTGTCACTAGACCGAAATCGAAAGGCACGACATAGTGCTCAGGATCAAGCGCCGTAACTATGGACTCATCAATCAATGATAAGTTGGTAGGCGTGTAAGGCTCTAAGACGCTTCTCGCTGCCTGTTCTAGAATCAGTATGTTGTCAATACCTATGACCACGTCCGCAATTGGGTTAGCTGATTCCGCCTCTAATATTGCAACTAGTGTGTTAGCATCATCAGCACGTCTGTCGATGATAACATCAACATCATATCTTTCCTCGAATGGAGCAAAGAAAGCCGTATCATTATCGTCCCCCCAATCCATGAAGCTTCCGTATGTGTAAACGGTTAGGGTCCTCTGTTGAACCGGGTTGAACATGATTACGGCAGCGGTTGCTATGATGATGACCACAACGACCGCGATAGCTGTGATTACTACTTTCGGGTCCCGTCTGGAGGGATACTCAGTCATTTCCATTGCCTTTATATTACTGTTATACAACAGCGTTATAGAGCATTACCCTGATAAATAGTTTCCCTCGAGGTTGAAGCCGTGAGACCCCCCTGTGAGCTGGTGCAGCGAGAATTCCTTCCATCCGTGAGGGCTCAGTTGGCGAGAGAGCTTAGCCAGAGAGGTTTATCTCAAAGCGAGATTGCACGGGGAATGAGCATCACACAGGCGGCCGTGAGCAAATACTTGAGCCAACCTGAGATAAGGAGTACACCCATTGATGAGGTGTCATCGTTGGTCCGTGAGTTGGCTGAGATGGTGCTGTCAAGCGAATCCTCAGCGGCCGATATGATCAAGGCAATTTGCTCCACGTGCATGCTGCTACGAATTGGCTCTCATATTTGTGAAAGCCACAAAGAGCGATTCAATGAGCTGAAAGAAACCGACTGTCAGATTTGTGCTGAGCTGCTGGGGGGAACTGAACCTAGGTTCTCAGGACGAGCGCGTGTTATTGGCGAAATGGCAGCTGCTGTTCGTGTGATAGAACATGCATCTGGGTTCGATCGAATCATGCCTCAAGTTCGAGCGAATATAGTCGCGTGTGATGGAATCGCGAAATCGATTGATGATGTTGCAGGTGTGCCAGGAAGGATAACGACGGTGGAAGGACGGGCGCGCGTTCTTTCCGGACCTCGGTTTGGAACATCTGCTCACACTGCAAAGCTGCTTCTATGGGCCAAGCGTTCTTGGCCAAGAGTGCGGGCTTGTCTGTGTGTGAGTGGAAATGAAAATGTAGTTCAGGCCGCTGAGTCGAAAGGTTTCAAGGTTCTCAGACTCAAGAGTCCTGCAGTTGATTCAAAACGTATCTCAAGCGCAGCCACTCGTCTTGTCAAGGCACAGAAGCGAGTTCCGCGATTGCCTGCGCTCCATGTTCCTGGGGGCGTTGGTGTTGAACCCATCCTCTATCTATTCGGAAAGGATGCAATTTCTCTCGCTAATCATTGTGTCGACCTTATCGAGGCTCTCTAGGATAGATTGGTGCTTCGCAACCAAACCTGTGTTACACAGCCTTATTTTGCGGTCCCAGCACTGGAGCCTTGTACACTTCCAAGGGAGTTCAACGATGCTAACTATCCGACAGGGCGGCATGCGCGATTGCAAAGATCTCCTAGACGTATACATGGGCGCACATTGGACTGAGAACTACACCACTGTTGAGCAAGTGAAAGCTGCTCACCGAGGGATTGGTTTCCTGAAATGGGGCTGGCTCGTGGCTGATATGGGGGGCCGTGTTGTTGGTGAGATTCTATTCCGCATCGAAACGAATCCCGTAGTCGGAAAAATTGGCGTCATAACTGACATAGGAGTTGACGTACGGTATCAAAAGAAGGGGCTTGGTAAAAAGCTAGTGACAGCTGCCGAGAGTGCACTTAAGGCCAAAAAGGTTGGTCGTTTAGTTGCTACTTCGCCTCCCGATGTATACAATTTCTGGATGAAGCTGAACTGGTTCGCAAGGGGTTCTTTGA
>WTCK01000189.1 GCA_013138615.1 Candidatus Thorarchaeota archaeon
AGCTTTGAAATGGTTCCTGAAACCTGCTTGATTTCCTTATCGAGTTCGGTTAATTCGACCTTCTCATCCTTCATCTGGCTCTTTGAGCTTTGCATCTCGTCTTGGACTGAGCTGAGCTCTTCCTCTAGGGACGTACATTCTCCATCAGTCTTCTCAAACTCTTCCCTTTTTCTATCCAGCTCGGCTTTCGCATGGGTAACAGCTGCCGAAACGATACCGTACCGTTCTGAAACCCTGGATGAATCGCCACCGGTTATTTCGTCAATCAGATTGTCTATTTCCTCAATCTCAGCGTCAGTTTGCTCAAGACCCTGCTCCACTTCGATTAGATCTTTAGCGAGTTTCTCCGCCTCTTCTGCTCGTTCTGCAAGGGTTTCGTTGATTGTCTGAGTTCTGCTTTTGCCCTTAACTAGATTCCATGCCAAGCTATCAACATGGATTTCCTGAATTCGCTTCCGAACTTCGCTATAGCGCAATGCGCCCGTTCTCTCTTCTTGCAGCTTCTCCAGTTGACGACGGCGTTCCTGAAGCTGCGTTTCCACTTTTCCAAGATTTGATTCGCTCTCGGTCAGTTTCTTCAGAGCTCTCTCTTTCTGTTCATCATAGGCCGAGATTCCTGCAATTTCCTCTATCAGCTTACGACGGTCATTTGGATTGACCTTGACCATCTGTGCGATTTCACCTTGGAGGACCAGATTGTATCCATTCGGGTCCACTCCGATTCCGCCCAAGACATCCAAAACAGAGGTTCTCGTGACCGTCTTATCGTTGATTTTACACACTGACTTGCCAGAGTTATCAAGCCGCCTTGCGACAACAACTTTGTCCGCGTCAACCTGGAGGCCCCTGTCTCGATTGTTGAAGTGAAGTTCCACTACTGCAAACTTGGCCTTTGCGGGCATGCCTGGCTTCGGAGGTGAATAAAGAAGATCTGAAAACACGGATGCTCGGAGTGTCTTTGCGCTCAGCTGTCCAAGAACAAAGAGAAGGGCATCAACAACGTTGGATTTTCCAGCTCCGTTAGGACCGACGATACAGGTGAATCCTCGGTTGAACTTGATGGTGACGTTGTCTCGACCGAATGATTTGAAGCCCTTGCATACGAGCTTTTCAATCCAGACCAAGACAGATTCCCATCCAACAAATTCTGTATAACTTAACCAACTACTATGGCGTGCCCATCATTGACAATCCGAGTGCCTTCTTTTGCGTAAGTAATACCCAGATGATACCCAGATATACTCTGCTGAGTAACATGTGTAATATGTCTACTCCACAAAAAGGTAACTCTGGGGAAGACATCACGCGTTATCTTACTCGAGTATTGCTAGCAATGCGCGCCTAAGCGCCATCCGGACGAGTCCCATAGACTCTCTGGCAGATTCACCTGCCAATCCAGCGAGAACAACCTTGACGTCGCCAAGTATAAGGACGAAGCCCTTCTCGGATGCAATGCTAACCTCCTTGAGGCCGCCCTTGTCCAGACCGTTAGCTAACTTTGAGGAGTTGGAAGCTATCTGAACGACCAGTTTCGCAACATCTGGGAACTTGATATCTCCAGTTATGGCGTGACCAAACAGAACTTTCCCCTTTGCGTCACAGACTATCATGCCTTGGATGTCAGCGTTTGCTGCCATCGTTTCCGAAACAATTCTCTCAAGCTTGGCTTTATCCATGGTTGGTCATCATCCATTAAAGCAATCAGGTGTTTGCCGATGTGTGCTGTCTTGAATCGTTTATATCTTCTGCGCTGTTAACCTCTATCGAATTATTCTTGCTGACAGTTCTCTAACTATGGTCATGTTCAGTCCTGCATCAATATGGGCAGTTGATTTAATAGAATAAGCATAGATGCGACTCCAAATCTATTGGAGACAACGATAACATGCCTATGTTGAAGACTAGCTCTGAGTCCTTTCCCGCATCAAAGAGGATAATGAGCGATATTCCCTATGTACTGCGTGTTGAGTTTAGGGACCTTGCACGTGACGTGAAGAAAATTACAGGTAAGCCTATAGCATGCTACAAATGCGGGGGTTATCTCCTTAGTGTGGATCAAATAGAGGACGACCCCAAGGTTGGCAAGCATTTTGTGTGCGGTTTCTGTGGCACGCTCAATGTGATTGAAGGTGAAGTGATTGTTGCTGGTTATGATACTGACTTCGTTGTGACTCCACCACCTGACAAAACGGAAACCACAACCGACATGGTAGCAGCTGGTGGTAGATCATTTCTGGCATTAATCGACGTGTCAGGCTCGATGGCAGGTGCAAATCTTGCCGCAGTCAAGCGAAGCCTAAACACATCAATTGACAGTATGGCTGCCAATTCCCCAAACACTTTGTTTGGACTGATTGAGTTCGAGAGCTCGGTATTGTTTCGGGACATGGAAACCGGAGAGGCAATCGAACTACCAGCAGACTCCTTCCACAATCTGGACACGGTTATGACTAGTGCCAAGAAACTGCTAGACCGCATAAAGATGGTACCTGTGGGCAAGAACTCTGCAAAGCTCAAGAAACATGTCAAAGCACTTCGAGACCAGGGTGGAACCGCACTGGGGCCGACTGTAGGAATGGCCTACGTCTTGGCGAAGCATCGCAATGTTGACAGAGTTGTTCTCTTGACTGATGGTCTTGCGAATGAAGGAATTGGCGCGCTTGAAGGTTTTCAGGTCACTCCCGCAACCAATTACTACGAGAACATGGGTCATATGTATCGAGAGATTGGCACAGCCTTGGATGTCGTGGGTATTGCATCCATTTCAGGTATGGAACTGAAGACACTGGGCCTTCTACCTGAGGCTACAGGCGGTCAAATGTACTATGTGAAGCCGAATGAACTTGACAGGAGTTTATCCGATTTAGCTGGCGCTTCACTCCTTGGTCGTGATGTTGAAGTCAAGCTAATCACTCCACTAGGCGTTAAGATCAAGGACGCGTCAGGAGTTTCAAGAGCAGTAATCGAGGATTTCCAAAAGAGGAATGAGGGCAAGATTGGAGTGGTTGGTGAGAATCATGAACTCTACTTCCAAATAGAGCCCGAGGGTGAGCTCAAGGTTGAGGAGATTCCAGTGCAAGTTCAAGTGACTTACACAGATGAAGAAGGAGCGAGACGTGTGCGGGCCGTAACGACCAAGCTGAAGGTAGTCAAGAAAGAGGCTGAACTATTCGAAACCCTTGACCCGACAGTTGGAGCCACCTTCGTCACTCAGAAAGCTGGTGAAGATGCATTCCGCGGTGACAGAGCTAGGGGTAAGAGCCGCATCACTGCGTTTCGAACCGCATTGAAGAAGAGAGCTGGAATCGCACCCAAAGCTGTTCAGTCAAAGCTCAATAAGGTCGAGTCTGCGCTGGCCTCTGAGGAGGCCGAGATGGAGCGCCAAGAGGCGCAGATGAAAGAGGTTTCTGAAGCAGCCCCCTCAGCTGCCGCGGACGAGGTGTCAACTCTGAACTTGGCACAGATGAAACGCAGCTCAAAGGACCTCTTTGAGGACGAGGAGTAGTTCCTTTCCTGTGACGGGTTGGTATTTCTCCTCGTCACAGGCACCTCCCTCCTTTCGAAACATCCAGTTTGGTAATATACGGAGTCTTATTTTTCCCTCCGAGAGTCGAAACGAGCGTGCAATTGCGCAAAACGTCGTCATAACGCAGAGCACATCATCACAACTCTCAAATAGCAAACTGCGGCGTAAAGAGTGCAAAAAGGACAACTCCAGTGAGGATTCCACAGTTTGATAACCCAAGAAAAACTTCAATCGATTCTTTCCAAGCTGAAAGCCCAAGAAGGGATTAGAGGAGTGGTAGTGACAACAATGGAGGGTCTCCCGCTGAGCAGTGACTTGGATGCAGCAACAACTGAGAATGTAGCTGCAATCATTACCTCTCTCGTCGGCAAGGCATTTGATGCCGTGAGTGAAATGAAAGAGGGGACACTGTCATTCCTGACTCTCGATACGTCGCAGGGTCAAATCAACATTGCACCGAACGAAAAAGAGGGTTTGATACTAGTAGTCCTCAAATAGAAAAAAGTGAAGGAGTGTATTGGCATGAGCGATCCAAAAGCTTTCGACAGGATTCTGACTGAAATAATTCGTCAAGATAAGGGAATCAAGAAAGTGATTCTCGTTGACAGAACAGGGCTTACAATAGCTAACGTCAGTAAGCTGAGCTATTACCCAGTCGATGTGGATTCCATCGGTGCGATTGCTAGTGCCGTGTTTGCTGCAAGTGAGGAGCAAGGCAATAACCTTCAGATTGGAACGCTGGAGATAGTCACTTCCGAATTTTCAGAAGGCAAGATATTTGCCTCAGCATGCGGCAAGGGTGTTCTCTGTGTTGTATCGGAAGCTGAAGTCAACATAGGCTTGATTCGTCTTGTCATGAAGAAGCAGGGCGCACAGTTAGCTGAGGAACTTGACAAGTTCTTGGCAGTAGAGGCATCTGCACCAGCTAAGGATCGCGAGCTTGATGAGGAAGACTTGAAGTCTGCTTTGGCTGAGCTTGAGCGCGTGTAGGATTGTCCATACTTCTACTTGCATTAAGGGCTAAAGCATTCATCGTGCCACAAAGCCTTTTATGAGACTTGAATGTAATTCCATTTAACCTCCCAAGGCAGGGCACACTCTGGTGAGCTTGAGGCTGACCTGGGACATCAACGATTCGTTCAAGGTGTTAGAACATTGAGGAAGGACGACAAGGGACGCATACATCTCAAGCTAGTCTTTTATGGACCATCCCTTGGAGGTAAAACTACCGCGCTTCGTTGGCTCTACGGAAAAGTTGAGGGCTTGCAGAAAGGGGAGTTCACTGCCATCGAAGATGAAACCAATCGCACGCTCTTCTTCGACTATGTTCCGATGAGTGCGGGTGGTCGTGTGTTATTTGACGTGTTTACAGTTGCAGGCCTGAAGAGACACAGGCACCAGAGAAAAGTAGTTCTCCAAGGCACTGACGGCATTTTGTTTGTTGCGGATTCTGCTCCTGACCAGAGGGATGAGAACATGGAGAGCTTTGAGGAACTCAAGCTTTTCTTGGGTGACTCTTTGGGACGTGAGGTTCCCATAGTAGTCATGTTGAACAAACGGGACCTACCAAACAGGATGTCCCGTGATGAGATGCTGGATCTCCTGGGCTTGGGCGGCAATGTGCCAATATACGAAACAATTGCTGTTCAGGGCGTGGGAGTTAAAAGAGCGTTTCAAGCAATAGCGCGAGAGGTCATTCTGAAACGCATGTACAAGTAAGGTGAGGCGAGATGACTGAAACACGCGGTGACACACTCGAAGGCGTTTTAAACGAGCTGCAGGGCAGTATTCCTGAGATTGAAGCTTGCGCCATAGTGAGTGTAGAGGGACTTCCTATTGTTTCGGCTTTACCACCAGACGTTGATGAGGCCAAGGTCGCTGCTATGACCGCCGCGATGCTCACTCTCGGTGAAAAGGCCGCAATGGAGCTTGGGAAAGGAATCCTTGAGCAGGTCAATGTTAAAGGTGTAGATGGATGGCTGCTGGTCGTTGCAGCAGGATTGAATGCATGCCTGACAGTATCTACCA
>WTCK01000069.1 GCA_013138615.1 Candidatus Thorarchaeota archaeon
GCCCGGGCTACATCGGATACAGTGCGTGTCATAGATGCCTCTGGCAAGGACATAGTCATTGTGGAAACAGTGGGCACCGGTCAGTCTGAGGTCCAAGTTGTTGAGGTTGCACACACAATCATTGTAACAGATGTCCCCGGGGCAGGGGACGACATTCAGGCAATCAAAGCTGGCATAATGGAGATTGCAGACATCTTTGTCGTCAACAAGGCTGACTATCCGGGGGCTGATAAGAAGGTCACTGAGATTAACGCAATGCTCGACCTCGATTCTCGGGAACGTGGTTGGCGACCCCCGGTATTGCTTACCAATGCTCTCACTGGGGATGGCGTTCCTGAACTTGTAGATATGATTGGCAAGCACATATCCTATCTGCAAGAAACCGGGCTCTTGAAGCAGAAGGGGCTTCAACGTAGTCGTGATGAGCTTGAACAGATAATGGAATACAAGCTGACCAGAGAGCTCTTCGCAAGGCTCCGGGGCACTCCAGAGTACGAACAGGCAATCAAGAAGATAGCTGGACGAAATGACGACCCTTACTCGGTTGCTGAGCGACTGATTGCTGATTTCTTGACCAGTGTTAGGGAGTAGGTGAAAAATAATGGGATCTAACAAGGATCTCCGCAAGACATTCAGAGAATGGGAAGAGGTTTCTGTAGCGAAGACACTGGCCAAGTTTCCCGAGAGAAAAGAGAAATTCGAAACGCTCTCAGGAATACCGATAGACCGACTGTATAGCCCCTCAGAGAAGGCACTGAAGGAGTATGGACAGGAGCTGGGCTTTCCCGGTGAATTTCCTTATACGCGCGGCGTTCAGCCTACGATGTATCGTGGACGCTTTTGGACGATGCGTCAATACAGTGGCTTTGCTACCGCGAAGGAAACGAACGAGCGCTTCAAGTTCCTGCTCGACCAAGGACAAACTGGACTCTCTATAGCTTTCGACCTTCCAACTCAGATAGGCTATGACTCTGACAATTCCCTCGCCCAAGGTGAGGTTGGTAAAGTTGGAGTAGCAATCGACTCTCTGGCTGACATGGAGCTGCTATTCGATGGAATCCCATTGGACAAGGTCAGCACATCTATGACGATCAACGCTCCTGCGGCCGTTCTTCTAGCAATGTACATTGCCGTGGGTGAGAAGCAAGGAGTGCCCATGAACAAACTTCGTGGCACTATCCAGAATGATATTCTAAAGGAATACGTTGCAAGAGGTACGTACATCTTCCCGCCAAAACCATCCATGCGCCTCATCACTGACACATTCAAATTCTGTTCGCAGGGCATGCCGCTTTGGAACACAATCTCCATCTCTGGCTATCACATTCGGGAGGCTGGATCGACCGCAGCTCAGGAGCTTGCATTCACATTAGCCAACGGGATTGCCTACGTTGATGCCGCTATCAAGGTTGGTCTCGATGTTGATTCATTCGCATCCCGATTATCTTTCTTCTTTGGCTCGCATAGTGACTTCTTTGAGGAGATTGCCAAGTTTCGGGCAGCTCGAAGGCTCTGGGCTAGGATAATGCGCGATAGGTTCGGCGCAAAGGATGACAGCTCTTGCAGAATGAGGTTCCATACACAGACAGCTGGCTGCACGTTGACCGCGCAGCAGCCGGATAACAACGTCGTGCGTGTGACTCTTCAAGCCCTGCAGGGCGTGTTGGGCGGAACACAGTCGCTCCACACGAACTCCAGAGATGAAGCGTTGTCGCTCCCGACTCAGCAGTCAGTTCAAATCGCACTTAGAACCCAGCAGATAATCGCTTTCGAAACCGGAGTGGGCGACACAATCGATCCGCTAGCCGGCTCCTACTTCGTTGAACACTTGACTGATGAAGTAGAGAAGAGAGCAATGGAGTACATTGTAAGAATCGATGATATGGGCGGCGCTCCTGCTGCAATCGAGAAGGGATTCATCCAACGAGAAATCAACGATAGTGCTTACAAGTTCCAACAAGCCGTTGATAATAACACAAGAGTCGTAGTGGGACTTAACAGGTTCACCGTGGAGGAGGAGCAGCAGTTCGACTATCTGAGAGTGGACAGCGCAGCAGAAGCAGAGCAGATAGGGCGATTGCAGAAGATGAGAGCGGGACGTGACCAAGCGGCTGTTGAAAAAACACTTGAAGCGTTGAAATCTGCTGCAGAAAGTGATAGCAACCTGATGCCCCTTATTCTTGATGCTGTCAAGGCTTACGCGACTCTTGGCGAGATGTGTGGAGTGTTGCGTGAAATCTTCGGTGAATACGGAGCGCCAGACATATTGTAAGGAGAGAGAAACGTGCCAATCGATAAGTTGGATCACATCGGAATCGCAGTGAAGAGCATTGAAGCGAATCTCAAGTATTATCGAGATGTGCTTGGAATGGAGTATTTGGGCGAGGAAGAGGTAACCGAACAGAAGGTGCGTGTAGCATTCCTTAAGCTTGGCGAGAGTCGGATAGAGCTTCTTGAACCCACCTCTTCGGACAGTCCGGTAGCAAAGTTCCTTGAAAAACGAGGCGCGGGTATTCATCACATCGCGATTCTAGTTGATGATATCGAAGCCGCTTTGAGCAGCCATCGTAAAGCTGGGGCTCGTCTTATCGACGAAACGCCCCGAATTGGTGCACATGATATGTTGATCGCTTTCATTCACCCGAAGTCCACTGGTGGGGTTCTCCTTGAACTATGCCAACGTCCACCTGAGTAAGCGGGACGCGCGAACTAAAACTATCTTCAAATTCTAACAGGATTAAGAATTTCCTCCGCCGCAGTGGCTACCCTCGACAGATCCTCCCGCTCCACCATTCTGTTGAGAACAAATCTAACGCGCTTTCCGTACTCTCCGTAAACGAGGACCCCTCGCTTCTTTAATTCCTTAGAGAATTCTTCAGCGTTGATACTGAAGTCTTTAAGATGCACGAAAATGATGTTGGTTTCGGGTTCGTCCACGGCAAGGCCATCTATCTTTGAAAACGCCTTGTAGAGAGTCTTTGCGTTGGCATGGTCGTCTGCCAATCGATCGACCATCTTTTCAAGGGCTACAATGCCTGGCGCCGCTATCAAACCTACCTGCCTCATTCCGCCACCAAGTCGCTTTCTAACTCTTCGGGCAGTGTGGATGAACTCCTCAGAACCTGCAATCATGGACCCTATCGGTGCAGAGAGACCCTTACTAAGGCAGATCTGAACACTCTCAACATTCTCTATGAGTTTC
>WTCK01000247.1 GCA_013138615.1 Candidatus Thorarchaeota archaeon
TCGAGCCCAAATCGTGAAGAGAACGCTGAGCCCGTGTTTCCAAACAGCTCAAGAGTTTCAATATACGATGGGTCATGAAAAAGAGAGAGTTCCTCTCGTGTCGCCTGCCGCATCGGCTGAAGAGAAATTCGATCAGACTTGGTGAGTCTGGACATGACGGGCAGACTCCATGTGATGTCAAGTCTAGCACGATTCCAGAATGGATTGGGCTCTGTCTTCATTCTGTCTAGCTCGTCGAGACCATCCATTGCCAGCAGTTCCTTTGGTCCATAGAGGGCCGTCTTCTCCGACAATGCATTTCCTCCATACATCTTCCCGATTTACTGAATGCGCGTTCTTGATGCCTCCACGTCACTATATAGCCATACGCCTTGGCTTGATGCAACTCTCCTAATGACCTCTCCCAGAATCCATGATGAATTTGGTTGAGAATTGGAAAAATGGGTCATAATCGACGGTTTTCCTGATTTTGAATTCCATTTTAGCCCGTGCGAAAGCCTCATTATTCCTCAATACTTACCGTAATCTTGTCATGTCGAAGTTTGACCTGCTCAAACAGACGCTACTGGGGAATCTGGGAGCTCAGATACCTTTCTCCGTGTGGAAGCATCATCCTGAGAAAGACCGTACTCCAGAGGGACTTGCTGAAGAAGAGATTGCGTTTCATCGCGAATTCGATCATGACCTGCTCAAGATAAGCTTCCACGGGCGCTATGCAGTGGTCGATTGGGGCTGTCTTGCAGTGTATGATGGTGCCATATCTGGTTCCACCACATGTGCAAGCTGTGCCGTTGAGAGGCTAAGCGATTGGGAAACCTTGGAGCCCCTAGATGTCAATGCGGGAGAGCTTGGCAATCAAGTTCGGGCCGTAGAGCTAGTCAGCAAGTACACTGAAGGTCTAGTTCCAACAATGGCTACGGTGTTTGATACAGCCCTAGTGGCAGACAAGCTATGCATGGGCAAGTTCACCGACTACATAGTTGATGCTCCTGAAGTTATGCGAAGCGCCCTCGATATGATTACCGATGTCATGATTGACTTTGGTCGAGCTGCTCTTGATGCAGGCTCTGATGGCATCTTCATTGCATCCCAGCATTCTACGCACTCAGCCATATCAGAAAGGCAGTATAACGAGTTCGTGTTCCCCTACGATTTGAAAATAGTAGAAAATCTCCGTGGAAAGGCCGATTTCATTGCTTTGCATCTCCACGCCCGGGAGAAGAACGAAGAGATTCGCTTCGAGAAAATTGCGAAGACGCCCGGGGTAGATGCAATTAACTGGGAAGACCAAACCGCTGCTCTCTCGCTGAGAGAAGGCAAGACAATCTCTCGGAAAGCAGTTCTCGGAGGCATAGATCACATGGGCACACTACGGACCGGTTCTCCTGATGAGGTCAAGGCGCAAATCTTTGATGCTGCCCGTGAGGCAGGCTTGGTTAGACTCATGATTGCCCCCGGGTGTGTCGTAACCGTTGACACTCCGAAAGAAAATATTCAGGCTATGGCTGATGCAGTACGATCAATCGATCCATTCTCTGACGAATGGGAAGCACATTCTTGACCAAGAATAGTGAGGTTGGGCTAGAATTCTTGCGCCAATCAGAGCGTAAATCGCTTGTTTACTAGTCACAAGATGTGACTCTATTCTGTGACCCTCAAATGTGGCTCCGCATTATATACTAAATCGGAGTGGTATTCATTGTGAAATATGATGACTCTGGCAACAAACAACCGGAACTCGTCTGTGCTGATGAACAAGAAGATAGTCAAGACTCAGTCAACTGATGCTCTTAGCTACGCCTACATGACTGTTGTGAGGTGAAAAGGATATGGCTCTCGCGAAAGATTACCGCTCACTACACAAGAACACCCAGAAGACCGTGATGTCGACCAAGGCAATCGCTCTTGTCTACTTCAGGAGATAGATCTAGATGGCTGGAAGCAACGGTGAGACCGTTGGAACCTACTCTAGTTCTCCTGACTCACGCTCCGCTGATACGAAACGGAGCAATCATCTCTCCATTACCGAAGTACTCGCGCTGGAAACAACGTGAGTACTTTTTCTCTTTCTTCAATCATGCAGATTGGCGCTTCTAGGTTCCATCTTCTCTCTCGAATTGACACAAACCAATTCTTTCTACTTACAAGAATGAGTGATTGGTGCCGAGGAGGGGATTTTCGGGCTGTGCATCAAGCAGAGCCTTTCGAACCCCTGTACTCCTACGAGAGTGGATTTCCCATTGGAGTCAAGCCATAGGCTTGAAGGATCTTGAGCCCACCGCCGTTGACCGCTTGGCTACCTCGGCACGCTTCATAAGACCGAAGATTAAGTCCGTTTATAGCCATTTCCGTGCCCTTTGTCAGATTCAGGTTTATGTTGCAGACTAAGATTGCAGTTGTCACACATAGGGAAGCACAACTATCGGGTCAACCATGAATGCTTGGAGATCTGCTATTATTCCTCTGACCAATCTTCACCTTCGGGTACTCGCACGATATCAAGCTCCAACAGGCGATTCAACGCTTTCTCAGCTGCCTCAGGAACTTGGTGCTCGAACTTTGCGCCGGTAATAACTATCTTGCCGGATCCAAAGAGAAGAATCACTACCTTGGGGTCTCGCATTCTGTAGATTAAACCTGGAAACTGTTCCGGCTCATACATGCTGTTCTCAAGTGTCACTGCTGCGAGCTCAAGATTTAGTTCAGCTCCCAGACTGGCACTGGCAACAATATTCTGCACTGTAATGGCGGGTCTGCCTGGAATCTTGATTCCAGACTCCCGGAGGGTCTTCACAATCTTGTGCACGGCTCTCTTTGCATCCTTTTCGCTCTTCGCTCCTGTGCATACCATTTTACCTGTGTTGAAGATGAGTGTTGCAGTCTTTGGTTTCTTGAGTCGATAGACCAGCCCTGGAAACTGTTCTGGGTCAAACTCAACGTTTGGCATGGTGGCCGCGATCTCATCCAAATCGAGAGTGCTGTTGGTCACCACAGAGGCAACAACGTTCTGAATCTGGGTTGTGGGTTTCGGTCTGGTCAATGTCATAGCTCCTTTGGTTCGCTTGTTGATGGCGAACATATTT
>WTCK01000101.1 GCA_013138615.1 Candidatus Thorarchaeota archaeon
GGAATCATAACACCGATGGCATACAGAAAGGCAGTGAGTGGAGGGAAAATGAAAACTCCATTCTCATTGACAAGCCCATCTAGTTCAAGATAGCCGAATCCGGGGCTGTAGGGCATCACCCCTCTAAGCATGTTGTTGCCCCAGTGAAAGTAATAGAAAGTATAGTCCGTGTAGCCCTCGAGTTGGTATTCCAAGGTGTAGCCAAAAATATCGAGCTCTCCATTTCCAATCCAGACACCACGATACCTCCAAAGATCGGAGCTTGTGAAGTCAATCACTGCAGCATGAAAAACCTGATTCCAAACAAGAGCGGCAAAACAAAGAACAAGGATCAAAACTGCATTCTCAAACAAGAAACGCAGTCCGCGCACTGCCCAGGCAAAAAGGAATCGTTCTGCTCGCTGTGCAATGCGCATGCTGTATAGGCTTGCAGAACCTCTGAATAATGTTTGTGATTGAAGAGAGAACCAGACTCACATATCAAGCATGCTGCTACATGAGAAGTTTCGCAGTAGCAGATGACCCACTCTTAGAAACGTCAATCGAAGGAACATCATCCCAGCCTTGAATGTCTGTGTGCGTTATCAGCAAAATTTGTTCGAAGCTTTGGTCGTTCACCAAGCTGCTAACAACAGAGGCTCTGCGGTTCTTGTCAAGGCCTCCAAGCGGTTCGTCAAGCATAACACATCGAATCCGAGGAGCAATCGATGGACTGTCCCTCAGCGGCCGGATAGAGCTCATCGTTCTGCTAATGCCAAGACGAAGTCCCAAGCTAACAGCAGTTCTGTCACCAAAGCTTAGTTGTGATGCCTTCTTCGTAGCATCATCTCGCTGATCGTGTATCTTCAATGCCAATCCCGCGCCAGAACGCCCTCGCGCAGCTGTTGGAACTAGATCAATCCCAGTATACTGATTGTTTGTAAACGCGCGAACGTATTCGTTCGTAGCACCCCTAATGATACCCAACAATCGCTTTTGTACCACATAATCAGCCACAAAACCGCTGACTAGCTTCAAACGGACATACTTGGAATGTTCGTTCAAACTTCTTAACGCGTTAATCTCTGCGCCGAGCTCACTCATCTTCACGGATTTGGCTTCCAACTCCTCAATGGTGCCCTGTTCCCTGTCGATGAGTTTTCTGAAGGAGTCACACTGGCTCACGATTTCACCGAGTTTTGTGGAGAGTACGTCAAGTCTTCGCTGAAGATCAAGGATGCTTTTTGCTCCGTGTTTCTTAAGGAGCGATTCGATGTCAGTCACCCCTGCCTTCTTGATGGCGTCCAAGAGCATCACCCGCTGCTTTGAAAGGCGCGTTTCGGCTCTATCAACATCCTTCTGTTTCTCTTTGATACGGCGCACTGCATCATGTGCTTTGGAAATATCAGACAAATGCTCTTCTAAACCACGGACCTCATCCGACACCGCCACACGACGATCGTTGAGTGTCTTGCTCGTCTCTTTGTCATGTTTCAGTATCTGCCGGTATTCTGCTAGTAGATGGTCGCGCTCTTCTGCGGAAAGAGGCTTAGCGCAGGTCGGACATTCAGTGACGCCTGAATCGTCATCTGTAGAAACATCTTCAAGAGTCATGATTTTCTTGCTGAGGTCTGTCTTGGTTGCTGCGATTGCTCCTAGCTTGCCGTCAACTTCGGCTATTTCGGTTATGAGTTTCTTGCGACTGGATTCGTATCGTTTGGTTTCCTTTTTGAGGATTTTCAGACGGGCTTGCACAACTTCAGCATCAGCAGATGAAAGCCCGGCATCTACAAGATCAGAATCCCGATAACGCACACTTGAGTCATATTCTCGCTCTATTCTCTCGACTTCTTGAGTTAGGGTGTGTATTGCCTCAAGACCTTCAGGATCAGGCATCTCCTTCAAATGGTCCTTGGTCGCTCCGGCTTCCGCCTCGTTGCTTGCTAGGCTACGTTCATGGTCCTCGATTCGTATCCTTGTGTCTTTGATTTGTTCCTGGATATGTTCAGGACGAATGTAATCATCTTCAAGACCTCTAATCTGCGCGTCAAGGTCTAATTCGAAGCTCTTCAGGTGGTCGGACATCTTGTCCAATAGCTCGATGTTGTATACCCTCACTATGAGGTTTCTCAGCATGGCGGGAGTGGCATTGGCGATTAGAGCCACTTCTCCTTGACGGACCATCAACGTATCCAAAGCTTGTTTCAATTCAAGATTCAGAATCTGCACAAGTTCATTGCTCACAGATTTGCTCTTGTTAGCAAGACGCTTCCACGCATCCCCCGTCCATGTGTACAAGACAACAGTCATTCCTTTGGCAGAACTATAAGATCGGTCCATTTTGTATCGGGTCCCAGCAACCTCGAATACTAAAACTACCTTGCACCAAGTTGACGTGAAATTGACGAGTTCATCATTGGTGAGATTATCTACCGCATCTGGCCCCCACAGAGCCCATAGTATTGCTTCAAATATTGAGGATTTTCCTGTTGAGTTCGGACCCCGGATGAGTATCAATCCGCCAGGCAGTTCGCCCTCTCCTTCAGGGAGCTCGAGGTCTCGAAATGGCTTGAAGTTCTTCAACTCAAGGCGAAGTAATTTCACCCGGATTCCTCCTTCGAAATCGTGTCCAGAGTGAGCTTCTCACCACTGCGTCCAACTGTAACTTCAAGAGCACGTACTGCAATTCGAGTTAGCGTTTCAGGGTCGTATTTCTCGTCGAGTGATAGTGTTTCCAGATAAGTTTTGAAATCCTCCTCAGGATCTTCTATGAGATACTCAGATTCAATCTCAGGGTATGCTGCTGCATCATGGTCGACTTCGCGACGCTTTATTGTCCATACGAGCTGTACTATGTTGTACTCAGACTCCTGTGATAGAACCTTCATGCGAAATGATTCCATAGCGAGGCTAAGGTCGAACCCACTGATTCTTGATGAGCCACCTTTGAAAACCAATCGCACTCGTGCGGCAGTTACCGAATCCCACGGCACCTTCATCTTCTTCTTGTCGAATAATGATTCTAACCTTTGAATGATTGATTCAACAGTGTCATCAGGTTCTACTGCAATTTTCTCAGTGTAAATGGGTCGTGCAAAATCAATGTGATGAGGAGTGACTATCGGAGCCGTTCCACGTTCAATGTCAGCTACAAGGAATCCTTTCTCATGTCGAATTTCATCAAACCTCCACCGCTCTGGAGAGCCGGCGTACCAGGCATTCTTTGCATGTTTGTGCTGATGGTGGTCGTGACCCAGTGCAATGTAGTCATACCCCATGCTGAAGATGGCTGTGTACAGGCTATGATCAATATCCATTCCGTGTGCTACTGCAATAGATGGACGGTCAGACTCCGGAAGCTGGTGTGTTGTAATCCAGTCGTTGAAGGATTCTACTGCGTCAGCAGATTCGAGAACGTTGTACTCGATGAAAGGGAAACAATAGACATTCAGTTTCTCGTATGAACGCACGAGAGGCGTTCCATCCCGAAATGCACGTTTCAGCTCCTGTTGGGTAGCTACATCCAAACCGGGAATTGCCATCTTCAGGCTATCAAGAAATGACACCTCGAGATTCCTGTATATCCCATGATTGCCCTCCAGTATCAGAACAGGTATTCCGGTTTTCTCAATGAATTTCTTTAACACAGTGATGACTGTTTCTCTCGCGACAACAGGAGGTTGAGTGGGGTTGCCCTCCCAAGGTTGATTATAGAGATCCCCTGAATGGACCACAATATCAACTGGCGGATCGAGCTCAGCGATTCTGGTGAATAGCTCTGAGAAACGCTCGTAGAAGTCGTTCTCAAGGATTCTGGTGCGCATCTCAACAGCCCAGACGTTGTGTCTGACACCTTCCCGGGGCTTCGTGCCAAGATGGGTATCAGAAATATGCGCAACTCTTACAGTCATCGCTCTACTCCTCAGAGAATGTGCTTCTCCCTCTTCTTGCTGGACCTCTTGCTCTTGTACTTGTCCTTATCGCGTTCGAAGATAGTATCAAACAACGGAATCTTGACAGGCAATGGCAGCTCTCGATATGAGGCAGTTAGCAATGCCTCTCCTCGTGACATGACTCGGAACTCATTCTCAAATCCAGAGATATTGACGCTTGCGTTATCGATGCATGCCCTAATCTCACGTTCATTTCCCATCCGCAGGTTAATTTCCGTATTCATCTGACTGAGAATCACATTGTCAAGTACACTCACTTGCTGACTTACAACTAGAAGTCCGATATTGAACTTCCGCCCTTGCCTTGAAATGTCCTTGAATACGGACCGCCCCTTCATGAGTTCCGGATTGAGGATTGAAGGAGCCTCCTCAACTGTAATCTGAATGACCGGCAGATTGCGCGGGTCCTTCACCTCCACAGAGTCACTTATCCCTCCACGCCCATAGAAACTCCGAGCCATTTTCTTGACTCGTTTGAAGAAGGGATTCGGTAGTCGCATGTAACCTTGTTTTTCGAAATCTCCCAGGTTGCCACTACTCTTCACAGCCCGCCTCATGTCAGATAAAGTACGGGTAACCACTGTTGTCAGGAGGAATTGTTCTGTGTCACTCATCAGGCTTGTATTCACGACCAAAATACGGCCGGTTTCCATAGCCTCATAGATGTCATCAAGAATCGATGTTCCGTCCTCGATGAATATCGGGGAGCGCTGCAAGAATCGGAGTCTCCGCTGCACTGCTCTCATCGTTCCCTTGGGTGTAGACATCCCCTCAGGTTCTTCCTCCAGTTCCAATATTCTTGCAATCCAGTTCTCACGTTCAACCGCATACATGGAATCAATGAATGCATTCATCTGGGGTGTGAATTCGGTGATAGAGTACAAATCCCGTGGTTGGATCTCATCCCACCTAATCCTGATTTCCTTGGCGTACTTCTTCACATCCCGCTGCGTGGCTCTCAAGTGTGTTGTCAGGTAGTAGAAGTTCCCCAGGACCTCTGACCTAAGCGTTGGACCCATAGCTTCGACAATGTGGTGGATTCCGTATTTATCAACGCCCTTGGCAAATTCATCATGCGGATCGATACAGAAAGCAGATATCCGAAGCACGTCACCATCAGGGTTTGTGTTTGCCGCGATATTGGTGTCAATCAATGATTTGATGAGAACCATCATGAGATTGCTCTTTCCAGAGCCTGTCGAACCGAATATCCCAACGTGCATGGGCAGGAACTTGGAAGGAATCATCACAGGCACATCTAGGGTTTCTTCACCTACTTGGAGGTCTCCGACATACATCTCACCGCCGGTCTGAGATTCGAGCATCATCCGGACTACTGAGTCGGATATTCCGCGCTTTGGTCTGTACACAGACGCTAGATGATCGGGCAAGCGGCGTGGAGAACGAAACACCCACTCATTATCGATATACTCTGCGTAGCCAAGCATTCGGCCCTGCACATCCAGAAGCATGTTGCGTTCGATTCCAGAGAGATACGCATCACCCTCCACCATGAGTGTACCAGCAACCCGGCTCATGTCATCTACCTGTCGCAGGTAATTTTGGAGTCCCAGAACCCGGAAGAAGAAGACTCTCTCATGACCATCACGCTCCGAAGTGATCATGAATATCTCGCCGACACTGATGTCACGATTGCTTCCCATTATTTCTAGGTTAGTCTGGTTACCGACACCGACTTTTCCGAATAGTTCGCCTAGGTTGTCTTTGTTGAACACCATCATCTATCATCTCATGTCAAAGGTTGTAGTCTTCCCGAAGAGGAGCTGCTCTCCGTGGATCATGATTGGTCGCACGCAGTACATCTCGGTACACTTCACGTGCTAACCCAAGGTCCTCATAACTGAGCTTACATGCTACGTGAGCGAGAGCTAATGCTACAGGATAGCCATACCATCTTGCGTCCCTAGACATGAACTCTAGGTCACGAAAGAGTTGTTTCTCATTCGCTCTTGTTGCAGCTGGGTCGCCACGTACAAAGACGTTCTTGAGCCACCAAATCCGATCAAAATCGATTCGCGAAGGTCTATTATCTCGTGAGAAGCTGAACAGGTATGGTACCGCAAGCTTTGGTGGTAAGTACGTCCTGTCACTGTAGATGTGGAGACCTCCATTCGGATGGTTCTTCGACGGTAGTAAACAGAACCATTTCGCCTCCGCACCGAATATGTCCTCTGCCATTTTCGCAATCCTGTGTGCAAATGGTATTGTATGATTCTTGCTCACTGCACAGAGAATGATTTCTTTGTCCCGGGCCAAGGCACAGAGCTCTCTCAGCATGAAACCACTTGGCATCGAGGGATACTTGAGAACATGGTGCACGAAGACACTCATTGCACCATCGATAAGGATAAACTTCGGCTTGAACTTGCTAGTCAGCACATTTCTGATGGCAGCATATTCCGACACCGTTCTGAGTTCATCATGAACCACGGGGTTGGTTAGGTATCCAGCCCTTGAGATGAGGGAACTCAT
>WTCK01000251.1 GCA_013138615.1 Candidatus Thorarchaeota archaeon
AGTTGATTGCAGAGGGAACCATGGAAGAGCTCAGGATGGAAGCCAAAGGTCAGAGTTCCTTGGAAGAAATATTTCTCTCTCTGACAGGAGGCCCCGATATGCAGCTAATCGCGCAGTACCTGGGTGAATCGGCTTGAGTTCATCAGACTTGCTTTTACTTCTACGCGAGGACCTCACTCGGTCCTTCAGGTTACGGAATTCAAAGGGCAAGAGAACTGAGAAGAGGGGTCTTCTGAAACGGTTTTCTAGTTTGGCGATACCCATTATCGTTGGTGTAGCAATCTTGTGGGGGGTACTCGCAATTGCGCCGATGTTCTGGGATTTGATTGAGTTCTATCTCTCGGAGAATCTCGGAATGGGGGCTGCCATCTTCAATGCAGTTTTGCTCTTCTCATTTGTTGGTTCAATAATGATTTCCGCTACAACTGTGGGAAACAGTTCCAAGATGGAATACCTTCTCATAACCCCCATTAAGATGCGGACGATATTCCTGGAGAAGACGATTATCATCATCTTTTACAACTCGATTATCTGGATGATGTTTGGTGTTCCGTTATTCCTTGGGCTGAGTATAGTGTCGCCCTTTGCATTTGCGCTTCTGTCAGTGCCAGCATTCATCATAATGCTCTTGATTCTAATCACGATTGGTGTATCTACTGGGGGGTTAGTTGGACTCGGGGTTGCCCGGGCAGTGGCTGGAAGACGTGCTCTCAAGCAGATTGGCACTGCAATCATGAGTGCGGTTGCAATAATAGGGACAACATTGTGGTACGTCAGTTTCTACACAAATAGCTGGAATGATGGGCCCAGCCCCTTTGATGCGTTGTTTGATCTCGCAGATTCACTCGGCTTCACATCAATCCTAACGCCTGGTTATACCGTTAGTTCTGTTTCATTAGGTCTGCTGATTGGTGCTCCATGGAGATGGCAGGATCTTCTCTCAGTCGGCTTGTTCCTTGTATTGGGCATAGGTATGGTACTCCTCAACTCTTACGTGAGCGAAATGGCGCATTACAGTGGTTGGTTGGCGAGTGACGCTACAAGAACATCAAAGGAAGCGATACGCAAGGAACATGGAACTTGGAATCCGCGATCCTTCCCAGGTCTGAAGCTTAGCAACATAGTGACTGCATCAATGTGGTTCACCATCACCTCGGTGCGTAGAGATGCACGAGTAATTACCAACTACCTCCTGGGCCCTATTCGCTTTGCAATCTGGCTGATTCTCCCGGGTCTTGCTTTTGGAGAGGGATTCGGTGGTATCACTTCCTACTTCATCCTAGCGGCCCTGATACCTTTCGCGACCTCATACGGGCTTTACTTCGCAGGCTACGAGCTGGTCTATGAAGGCAAAAACATAATGAACCTGCAGCTGGCGGCGACCAATCTCGAGGAGTACGTGCGGGGGAAAGTGTACAGTGCTGTGCCTTTCGCAATCATAGCAAGCGTTATTGTTTCAATTATCGTTCTCTTCATATCGCCGCTGATGTGGGTGTACCTTCCGGCTGTAATTGTCGCTTGCACATTCCTGTGCATGGCCTCAGGCGGCATTGCTGCCAATGAAGCTGCAAAAGGCGGCGACTTCAAAGCGGACCGCAGCTTAACTCGTCAAAGAGGAGCTTCCGTCCGAACGCCTTTGCGCGGGTGGTCTTCCATTAAAGCATCACTAATACCCTACGCAATTGGTTATGCCGGTGTATTCGGGATGATTCTTGCCGGTGTTTTCTTTGGGGTTCTGTACACCTACGCCGTTCTCCCCGTGTTTGTCCTCTTTTGCTGGCGATTAACAACGCATTACACTCGCAAAGCAGGCATAAAGCTGGCTCAGATTGATGCTACTAAGTATCTCTAGATCAAACTGACTGGTCTTTCTATAGTTCCAAAGTTTTGATTATCTTTGCCGGTGGAACTGTGATGTCTGTGTCGAAGTAGAGGCCAATCATTGGATTCACCATTTCAACTAGGGTAAGGTCATCGTAACCTCCCTTGAACAACTCAATCTCAACGTCACCTGAACGGCCGTTCTTCACGTCGTAAACGAGGTGTGCAGCGGTTAGGGCCGCGAAATCAAATCCATCTGCACCCGCTGATGGGATTAGCTTGAGGTTGATGTTTGGACCACTATCAATCCAATCTCCCTCATCGTCGAATGTGCAGGTAGTCCTCATGAGGACCTCTCCTCCACGCTCAGTGGTTGCAACCAAGGTATCATCCTTCCACTTCATGGATATCTTGGCATACTTGCGGGGATATCCCCACACCTCTCTGCCTACGGCAATGGCAACATCAGTATTAGCAAAGGCATTGGAAAAGTAGAGTCCGACATCTTCCTCTCCCGTGTCGGGGTTCTCATAGATGCATTGGATGAGCAGAGCAGATTCCATGAATGGACCCGTTTCCTTGCAGGGTTGATACCCGTGAAGTATTGCAGTGAGTCCCATATCTGTCGGTCGTAGAGAATCAGGAAGCAGTTTCTGCAATGATTCCTCAGTTGCATTGAACAGCGCAAGGAAAAGTTTCGCATCAATATAATGCAACGGGGGTTTTGGATAGAATGGACTCGTAAAGGGTGTGCTAAATTCGTCTCCCATTGAATACACCAATCGCTCATGATGAAGGGCAGGTATTGAATCTGCCGAGATGGGTCGTAGGATAGGTTGACCTAACATGAGTCAAAGATTCAGTTTCTTGAATATGAATGGCCAGATGAATGTCCCAAGCAAGAGAACGAATCCATATCTCACGGTTCTAAGCCAGATGTCTT
>WTCK01000077.1 GCA_013138615.1 Candidatus Thorarchaeota archaeon
GGACTTCTTGGCTGCGTCTAGCATTGTTCTGCAGAGTGTGGAGTATGATTCCTCAACATTTTCACCAGTGAGAGCGCTTGATTCAACATACACGTGACCCTTAGCTTTGGCGTACTTCTTACCCTCCTTCATGGTAACAACACGATCATCTACAAGGTCCACTTTGTTGGCTACAACCACCAGTGGGATTTCAGTTCCTAGTGCCTTGAACGCCTCTTCTTTCCAACGTTCCATGTTAAGGAATGTTCGGCGTCTTGTCACGTCAAATACCAGTAGCCCGCCCCGAGCACCGCGATAGAACGACTGTCTTACAACTTCGAAACGCGGCTGGCCCGCTAGATCCCAAACTGCAAGTGACACGATTACATTCCTATCAGGAAGGTCCACTCGCTTGATTGCAAAGTCTGCACCGATTGTCCGCTTGTAATCGGCCTCGAAGCTGTCCTCAGTTAAGCGCGTAGTCAGTGCTGTTTTGCCCACTGCACCGGCTCCCAACATGACAATCTTGAATCTATATGCCGCTGTAGTCATCCTCTCACATCGCAAGCGTTTCAACATTGGGAACATGCCTTAAAATTTCTACTGTACTCGGATTGAAACGTCCTTGAATCTACAGCGCTGAACGACACCAATCAAGTCCTCTGAAGTTTGGCAACGTCAATGTCACGCTATCATTTAATAGGAACGCGCCTGACGTGCTGCTGGAGTGTTCACGAATGGAACGACCCGACTACCGCCGACTCGTCAAACTTCTGGAGGAGATGAACAAGGAAGGCGGTTTCTTTGCATCTATTCTGTCAAGGAAAGACGGTCTCCTAATGGCTTCAGCAGTAGCTCCCACTTCAAACAGAGACATCATAGCTGCAATGTCAGGTTTTCTCACAGATACGGCAGAGCGAGTGCGTGAGGAGCTCTCTCTAGGGTCTCTCAAGGACATCAGCATTCGTTGCACTGGGGGAAAGGCGGTGTTCCGGAAAATCGGGTCCAAAGACGAACAGAGTTTGATATTGGCTGCACTCATGCCGCGTAATGTTCGCTATCACAACAGGCCTCTCGGTAAGGCCGCCACTCGCATTCGTAGCCTTATGGGCTATCGCTGAAGAATCTATGAAGTAACCTTCGCGAGTTGACAATACAAAACATTCAAGAGATGCGACACATTCTGGACATTGTTGTTTGCCTGTTTAGGAGCGCTATCGAGTGGCAGATGTGAAGAGCAAGGATGAATCCGGGTCTGAAGATGACGATGACTCATCAAAGATCGTGATTGTTCTTTTCAAGTCTGACACATGCGCTTTCTGTCCGCGGGCTGAAGAGGTTGTACGTGATACTATCCGGGATTTCTCGCCAGAGTCCTTTAAGCTTAGAGTGGTCAATGTAAGCGAGAATCCAGAGGTCGCAGAAGAGTTCGGAATCGTGGCATTGCCTACGACGATGATCGGAGGGGTTTCAATCACAGGTATCCCGGAACCTGAGATGTTGATGAAGATGATTATGGGTGCTGGGGTTTCGAAGATGAGAGGTGGAAAGAAGTGAGTAACTATACCATAGAACGTGTGAAAACGGGAGTTCCGGGCTTGGATGAGCTTGTGGAGGGTGGATTTCCAAAGGGAGATACCATCCTTGTTGCGGGAAAAGCTGGAACCGGGAAGAGCACGCTCGCTATCCAGTTTCTGTATAATGGTGCGGAGCAATATGGAGAAACCGGCGTTTTAGTGACGTTGGAAGAGCCCCCTCGTCTCATCAAGCGAAATATGATGAATTTTGGAATGGACCTTGCGAAGATGGAGAAGGAGCGCAAACTGGTAATAGTTGACCTGTCACCTTCCAAGGAAGTAACCCCCGTCACCATGGGCGAGTTTCCAAGCTTTGACCTCTCGGGTTTGGAAGCAATCATCATGAGTCATGTGAAGAAACTGAAGGCAACGAGAGTCGTAATCGACACACTCTCAATCTTGGCATACAAGTTCCGAAGCAGAGACATTCTTCGCGAAGAATTCTTCAAACTCACAGCTAACATAACTAAGAAGGGTGTTACACTGCTCCTGACAAGTGAGATTCCTGAACATCACCTCGGTCTAGGAGTCTTCGATGTCGAGGCATTTTTGGCTAGCGGTGTCCTCGTATTATACAACGAGAAGATTAGCGATACATTGCGCTCTAGATCAATAGAGGTGTTGAAGTTAAGAGGGTCGAAGCACAGCTCAAGGATACACCCGATGAGGATCACAGATGAAGGGGTCAGAGTGTTTCCAGGAGAGATAAGTCCCGGTGCTTAATGGATAGATTGAGTCTGAGGTGCCTATGTTGGGAAAGAACGAAACCCCGAGTCCCTGCATTAGTATGGCCAATTCAGCTCGTCCCATGATCGCTGATATGGTCCAGTTCGGGCAACTGACACAGGTGTCTTACATGCTTGTAGGCTCGCTTGGATCTGGAAAAACAACCTACGCTGAGGCGTTTCTGGCTGACGGACTGAGGCTTGGTTTCCCTGCAGTCTATGTGACTACTGATGTTTCTCCACGCGTAGTGAGAAATGACATGAGCCGGCATGGCTGGGTCATCGAGCAGTGCGAATCATCTGAGGATTTCGTATTCATCGATGGATACTCGGAGCGAATGGGTGCTCCCAAGGCCAGTGGTACCCGCTCCCTTGCGAAAGTGGAAGACATCACGGAACTGGGGATAGTCCTCAACGGGGTTCTAGAGAACATGGTATGCGCGCGAGTAGTCATCGACAGCCTCTCAACCTTGATATTGCATTCGAATCCTGCAACAATGCCCAGATCCGTCCAGCGACTTGGCGGACGTGTCACACAGAACTCTCACAGCATCATGTTCATTCTTGAGGATGGTGTTCATGACGAGAAGACCTACGCAACCTACTCGTATCTTGTAGACGCAGTACTGCGTTTCAGAATTGATGAGCGCGACCCCGAACCCGTTCACCAAGTGAGGTTGGACCGGATGCGGAGCACTGAAATCTCAAGAAAATGGCATGACTTCGTTATCGGTTCTCCGTGAAAGCTTTTAATGGTGTAATGCCCGAATCCGCATGACCCATGGGAGCGGTGTAAGTGGAGTCTGTTATAGTCACAGCATTAAGGGACATACTTTGTGCATCAATGTCCCTCGACGATGGTCTCTCCACAATACAACAGATGTCCGGTGATGATTCGATTACTGCTTTTGAAGTAGCCCGCGCGATAGAGGAAATCATCCTCCGACGCCCCGGTCTTGCGAGCAACAAACTAATGGAGATATCAATCAAGCTCTCTTCTGACAAGAATAGTATGCTTCCGGATATGCTAATGCTCCTTGACACACGATACGTAAGTGCACACAGTCGTGTCGAAACCGAGATACTTCCAGACAAATCTGCGATTCCTAAGTTGTTGGACCTCCTGGGAAACCTCTCGGATGCAATAGAGTCCTCACTTAGGTTGAACCTGCGGCCGCTCCTTCCATTTCTTGCTGATGAATTACTCGCGACACTTGACGCAATTCATTCCCGTGCTCACAAGGCATCAACAGCTCTTGCTCTGAGGGAAATTCATTACTTAACTTGGATTCTGACTAATGCGGGGCTATTCGAAGAGGCCGAGGCTCTCCTGAATCGCTTGACAGTTCTCGCAAAGGAAGAGAAAATCCACGATCTCTGGTTTGATGCATCTCTTGATGAGGCTGGAGCTCTTACGGAGTTGGCCATGTTCAATGAGTCCCGAGAAATTCTGCAGGAACTTAGATTGTTAGCTGACAAGGAAAAGGACCCGGTTCGCCAAGCCGCAGTTGCATTGCAGCTCAGTATCACTGAAACAAGAGATGATTCAGTTTCTCACGAAGAAGCCCGGAAATCGGGTGATAACGCAGCAGCATTGGTTCAGAAGATTCTGGATTCTGAGAATGATGGCAACGGAGGATTGGGTCTGGCGCAACTCA
>WTCK01000020.1 GCA_013138615.1 Candidatus Thorarchaeota archaeon
TGGTCGTTGCTCTGACATCAAGAGTGCCACGAAATATGGCTGGGAACCCTAGGGAGTTGTTTATCTGGTTGTCAAAGTCTGATCTTCCCGTACCAACAATCCGTGCTCCAGCATCCTTTGCATCCCACGGCCAAATCTCAGGAAGTGGATTTGCACAGGCATACACGATGGAGTCTGTGGCCATCTTTGATACCCACTCCTTTTTCACCGTACCTGGTACCGGTCTCGCGGCAGAGATGAGAACGTCCATGCCCTCGATGACATCACCGAGATTACCAGTCATCCGTTCCGGATTGGTCTTTTGCGCAAGGTCATACTTGAACCTGTCATAGTCCTTCTGCTCAACAATATCGTCACGATCTGCGTAAATTGCTCCCTTGCTGTCTACCATCACGATGTTCTTTGGGTCCACACCGGCTGCAATAAGGAGGTAAGCTGTGCGTGTGTTAGCTGCACCCACACCAAGCATGGCAACCGTGATGTTCTCCAAGTGCTTCTTTACAACACGAAGTCCTCCCATCACGCCGGCAAGAACGACTGTCCCAGTGCCTTGGGCGTCATCATGCCAAACTGGAATACTCATATCAGGATCATTTCTGAGGGTTTCAAGGATGTCGTAGCACTTAGGCTTGGAGATGTCTTCCAAGTTGATTCCGCCGAAGGAGGGTTGGAGTAGCTTAACGGTTTCGATAATTTTCTCGGGATCCTTTGTGTCAAGACATATTGGCCAAGCATCAACGCCGCCCAAATACTTGAACAGGATTGCCTTTCCTTCCATCACAGGGCCAGCGGCCAAGGGTCCTATGTCACCAAGTCCGAGGACTCTTGTTCCGTCAGTCACAACAGCAACCATGTTTCCTTTGTTCAACATCTCGTAAGCTTGCTCAGGATTCTCCTTGATGGCCAGACACGCCTTGGCTACACCAGGTGTATACCAAATCGCGAAATCGTCAAAGGTGCGCACTGGGACCTTCGAGGCTGTGGCAACCTTACCTCGATAGAATGGATGCAGAATCATTGCATCTCTGCCTGGCTTCTCAGCTTTCCTCTTCAGATATTCAACAGTAGACTTCTCAACGCTTCCGTTTTTTTCTTCGGTTTCGGGCATAGCTTCGAACTCCATGGACTCTATTCAGGACGTGTCAGTGGAATTTGTCTGCTTGACAGGGGCGGTCGTACTGAATTCCAAGATAAAGTTTTATCCTTTGGACATGGAACTGTCTGATTTCGACAATGCCCTCTTTATTAGTGGGGCGTGTCTAGGTAGCCCAAGTGGTGATAGAATGACACCTGACATCGGTGATGAGTTCTATTTTGGCACAAAATACAAGCGTGGAAAGCTTCCCAAACATAACCTCGATTGGTCAACGAAGCCTCCTGTGTACAAGGAGTACCCTGATGCTCGCCGAATTCCACTGTCTTCACCTGACATTGAGAATGGGCTTGGTCTTTGGGATGTTCTTAGCAAGAGGCGGAGTAAGCGTGCTTACAACGTACAGCCAATCAGTCAGAAGGAACTCTCACAGATGCTATGGGCTACTCAAGGAGTTTCCGCCAAGGTCAGCGGAAGCGCTCTCCGTACTGCGCCATCTGCAGGAGCGTTGTATCCAATTGAAACCTACCTCCTCATTAGCAGAGTTATAGGGATTGAGCCTGGATTGTACCATTATTCGATTGAAGCGCACGAGCTCGAATTGCTCAAGGAGGGCGACACGTCCAAAGCAGTACGCGCAGGGGCTCTCGATCAGCAGATAGCAGAAACTGCTGCAGTTGTGTTCATCTGGGCCGCAGTCTTTCAACGATCGAAGTGGAAGTATCTCCAGCGCGCGTACAGATACGTGTTTCTTGATGCAGGTCATATCGCGCAGAACTTGGCCCTTGCCGCGGAGGCTCTTGGGCTTGGAAGTTGCCAGATTGGAGCACTGTACGATGATGAACTCAATGACCTGCTTGGATTAGATGGCGTCGAAGAGAGTGTTATCTACATGAGTAGCGTGGCACACACTCGGCGTTGAGTACGCGTCCCCAGAACTTGATGACCTGATCTGTGAGTTCATCGGTCTTCACTCCTTCAATTCCTTGGGAAGAGTCATATTGTAGGGGCTTTGTTTTCTGAACACCATTTGGAGTGATACTATGTCGACAGATGCAAAAATGCTAGAAGAATTACAGGAAATCAGAAAGCTTTTGACACCTGCGCCAAAACCAGAACCACCAGAGGGACTGATCAACGAATTTGTTGCCTTCATCTCATCGTACAAGGTTCTTGGTCTTGCAGTCGCTTTCATACTCGGTATTTACATTGGACATATGGTGCAGGCTCTTGTGAACAACTTCATCATGCCACTTGTACAAATCGTGTATCCTGGGATTGGAGGTGGCGTTACAGACTATGTTCTTAATGCTGGACCTATTCTGGACAGCATGATTACATTCGTAGTTGTTTCATTAGTGATTTTCATAATCGTGAAAATAGCAGCTAGAATGGGCATCGATTAGTCCATGTGATAAAAGTGTGAGGTGGAGATTCTTCTCCCCTCATTCTCTTTTTGTCATCTCATGCGCGGCTTGTGGGCTGCATAAGCAGTACCTTGCATCAATGTTCCTGCAGCAACGCTTAAAGAGCAAGCATGACGGAAAAACAGAAGAGGGCTGCCTCGATATGACGGAATCACCAATTCGTTACCGCTCACTCAACTTGGTCACGGGTGCGCTAGTTGTTGGAACAGCACTTAGTCTGCTTAGCGGATACTGGGCTGGTTCAACATATGTTGGATACGAGCCAATGGACTTCATGGCGATTCTGTTGTGGTTCCTAGGCATACCCGTGTTGGCTACACTGATAGGTGCATTTCTTGGTTGGAAGGGTAAACAGGCTGTCGAATACAGTAGTCCTGAATGGAAGTTTGAACCAGTCCAACTCAAGCCTGAAGAATGCAAGTCTTTTGCGCGGAAGCACAATCGAAATCATGCTCGGCTTGTGGCCTCTGGCAATTTCTGGTTCTTCTTCATCCCCGTACTTCTCATACTCGCCATGTTTGGGTTGCCGCTATGGATGCAGTACGAAGCCTCTTGGCTAGCTCAATATGCGGCACTGCTTGAAGCTGCCATGCTAACACTAGTCTATCTTACTTCATTCGCTGCAATGTATTTCGGTTCAGCGAACTCAGCATCTGAAGATTTCACGATGCCACTGATCAGGGAGGCCGCATGGTTAGCTCGGAAGCAATCCAAGGTCCCAGGTATCTCGCACATCAGAGTGGTTGTGGACGCCGCAGAATTCGCAGGATTGCATATCTATCGAAACCCTCGTGTAATCGCACGAATCAGCGGTCATGAGAAGGACGCGTACATCGAGTCTTGGTCTGAAGAGGTGGGAGCAATTGCGAAGCTGCTCTGTAGGCTATATCCGTCAGATACCTCTCCTCAAGTGATATGGTGGTGGTTTTCTGGAGACCGCCATTTCAGGAAGTATGTTGGGGACGATAAAGGAGGGTACTATGTTCGCAACCCGATTCCCTCTCGCATCAAGGAGCTGGGTGTGAAAGACGTTGAGCTTGTGACCAAGAATTCGGTTGGATTGTTCCTCTTGGAATGGCTTCGGATAAGAAGGGACAGCGAAGCAGCCAGAGAAACGCTATCCACTTTGGGAATAGCGGTTGAATAATCCACAAGTGCTTATATCTGCCAATTAGCTCCTTTCCAAAAGGAGTCTATTTCGTGTCAGAATCCCCGCTGACATACAAGTCATTGACAATCTTCTATGTCATACTCATTGCTGCTATTTTCATGTGGGTCGTCTATGCAATCGGATTGACCCAATACGTGCTCCTTACACTGTACTTTGGTCCTACGGATTGGATTCTCACTACAACGGGATTGCTCGTTAGCATGATGTTTCCCATTCTGTTTGTCACTTGGGTCATGAAACACCAAGCAACATTTACCGCCCCCGAATGGGTCTACCGTAACCGCGAGGTTGACTACAGGGAGTTTAAGAGTATCATGCGTGAGTACGCGAAAGAGTACTCGCATATCGTTGCATACATAGATTACAAACTGGTTTTTCTTGCGGTTGTTTTGTTCATTGCGGCCATATCATCTGGAGCTCTCGTG
>WTCK01000284.1 GCA_013138615.1 Candidatus Thorarchaeota archaeon
CGGTGACACTGGTGCTTATGGTTTCATCGGAGTACTTGACTGTTGGGCCAACCCAATTGACATAGAGCATCAAGTCCTTGTCCCCAATGGAACCCCACTGATTGGCCTGAATCAGTATTACGTACTCTCCTGGAGTAGAGCCGTTCTGGACTGAGAATGCCACAGATGGCAGTAGCGAGCTTGTCACGTCCATCATGACATGGTATCCAACTGCTGTGCCGTTCTCAATCCCAGTGCCCTGATCCACATCGTAGTACATCACGTAGACCATGATGTCAGCTGTGTATGACGTTGGGTCTATAGGATTGATGAGATAGAATGATGTGAGGTGCGTACGAAGCTCGACTGTAATGATGAAGGTATGATTCTGTGCTCCACCTATCTCGACATCAAACACAACAGCGTATGTACCCAGAATATCGAGGTCCTTTGAGAATAGTGTTACCTCATACACTCCTGGTGTGGCAGTTTCAACAACAGTGTAATTTTGGTCTCCGCTCTGATGGATGTCTGACCAGTTGCATCTAATAGCGCTCTCTGCGCCGGTGATTGGGTTATCATGATCTGTGTCCGTGTAAGTAATTGTGAAAGAAGTCGTGTATCCAACAGGCAAGGAAAGGAAACTGGTTGAGGGGATTGCAGAAGTATGCAGCTCCCGAACCTGAACTGAGAGAGTTATCGTGCGTGACTCGTAGTAGTCCTTGCTTGCCGTTATCTCAACTGCATAGTTGTCAAGCGGCACGCCTGTATCAGTTTCAATTTGAAGAGTGTAGTGACCGGGATTGCCTCCAACAGGAGTCACATGATACTCATCAAGACTCCAGTTGCACTGAATTGAGGCATCGATTATTGGTTGAGATAGATGATCCTCATAGTAGAGGTCAAGGTATGCATCATATCCGCTTGCCACATCCACTCCGGGTGCGTCCGAAGACAACAGCTCGGAGAGGTGAGTCGCGGTGACTGTGAATGTGCGGTACAATGGATCGAAGTTGCTCTTCGTCCAGACTAAGTCCACATCGAACTGTCCATTTGATGCTAAGTCCCCTGTATCCAGAGTAATGCTGTATTCGCCCGTGCCAAGGTCACTCACAGGTCCTGAGCCCGCAGCCCATGAGTAGGTCATGGAACCACCAGCAAGAAGGTCGCCATTATCAGAGTCATTAACACGCAGCTGTAGCAGCAAGAGGTCACCATAGGTCACATTCTTGGCCCAAGAGAATTCCGAACCAACTGGATACTTCACGGTCATCTGTGTACTGTGGTCAATGCTGAACCCTCTCGTGTAGAAACCGAAATTATGGAGGGAACCAGTCGAAACCTCGTCGTCAACGGCAGCATGAACTTCCCACGATCCCACTGAAGCGTTGGTGGCTCCTAGGTTCACGTAGTTCGTCACTGCGTATCCCGACCCGTCAACGGTTGCCTGAATCGTTTCCCAAACACCTCCGGACGGATCGTAAATGGTGAAGTTCACAATATCATTCTGGTATGTTGAGGGCACAGTTGCCCTAAATCTCGTATCTTCGTTCGCCCTGAACGTATTGGTACCGACCCACTGGGACCCATCCCATACTTCGAGATTCGATATCATGTTGGGTGATGAGCCCTTTATGAGCCAGAACCCGTTCTGGCTAGTTTGAGTGACAGAATGGACCGACACATTGACTGCTTGATCTCCTGGGTCTCCGAGCGACCACCCTGATGTGAGATTCAAGTATCGGTAGTTGGGTTCCGCCACGTAGTCTATATCTCTATTCCCTAGCAATGAGATATTGAAGAAGTACCGTGATGAATAGCCGCCTGGTACTGCAACATAGAAGTTTGTTTCCCATCTGATGTCAGTGTAGTTGGTGGCGACATAAGTATCGCCCGTGCTGTATGTTTCCGTGTTGTCTATTGAGTTGACATTATACCGTCTCGCGTAGAGAGAAACGTCCACATCGATATCCACGTTAATATCAAAGTCCGGGTCTGGCGGATTAGGCGTTGGGGTCCATGAGAAATTAGCATATCCAACACCAGCAGACCAAGGAGTCGTAGGTGTGTAGGTGACTGTGCCTAGGCCAGGTATCGGGTTTGGGCCATCCATAACGTTGGTCACATTCACCCCATTCATCTGCAAGTTGACTTCTTCAGGTGTCGCTTTCGCCTTTACGTAGATCAAAATGTTGTCTAGCTTGCCTTGAGGGACGATATCGGGTCTGTACCATTCAAGAGTTGCTACTCGCAGTCCAGCCCATATACTAACGTCGGGAAGGGTGAATACAGAGGGATCAACTTCGACGAAGCCAGTCGAATACCAGACTTCATCATTGGCAATTGCATCGAATTGAATATCCCACAAGTATTCTCCCCCATTATCAGGGTCCCCAGCGGAAACGAAGAGCTCGAAGAACCCAGTCATGTAGCTTCCCCAGCCTCCGCAATTCCCCCAATAATCCAAGGAGATTCCCACCCATGTGATATCTCCTCTGTCTATGGTCAGGTTCTGCACAGCATAAGCCTTGTCACCAGGGTCGTACCAATCACCGTAAAGCCCTCCTCCGGCGTTGTAATACCAGCCCCTAATTTCGTGGAAGGTGGATCCATCGCCAGCGCCATGTCCATTGGCTTCCCAACGTGAAACGAATGTGTTATCCTCAGCGGTGGGGTAATACGCAGGTTCGTTGTGGAATGTGTATGTCCAGTCTGAAGAATCGTCGAATCCGGAGTTGTCTATCCACGTTCGATTCTCAGTTATACTCGTGACATTGCCGAAGACCTCGTATCCTTCCCACTCCTCACCAAGCGACACTGAGAGGTTGGTCGTATCGACCGTGCTGCTTGATGAATGGTAGTACATAGTCTGATCTGCGAACGAGTCTGTTCGTACTCCATGCTCTTGACCAATTAGCGCGTCTCCAGAGCCTTGCATTTCTGTCTGGAATTCTGACAGGGAATA
>WTCK01000264.1 GCA_013138615.1 Candidatus Thorarchaeota archaeon
GATCGTTGAACCAAGAATCTCTTGAGTTTCAGCATCAGCAATCACCCTCACGAAACCTGGCGGATTGCCCATTGCCATCCCTTTAGCTGTACTTGCATAAGGCAACTGGCCTACGAGTAACGACCTACCAGATTTTTGTGCATCCCTAAGTGTCATTCCGACCGTTGCAACTGGTGGATACGAGAATATCGCATAGGGGACTGCGTGGTAGCTCAATGACATCAATTCCGCTTCCTTTCCATCTTCAAGCGTTTTCACAAAGTTGTACCAGACTGTTTCTGACTCATCATTTGCTACATGTCTGAACTGATACTTCCCTATCGCGTCTCCGAACGCCCAGATTCCATTCTTGGAGGTTCTATAATACTCATCAACCGTCACCCAGCCTCTTTCATCTGTCTTGACTCCTGTCTTCTCTGGCTTGAACAAGTCCGCGTTGGACCTTCTTCCTGTTGCTACCAAGATCGTTTCAGCCTTGAATTTATGCTTCTCCCCAGTTTCGCGGTCGACAGCTATGACGGTCTTGATGCCATCTTTCTCATTGACCTCAACTGCTTCGATGTTCGTATGTATGCTCATCCTTTTCGAAAGTTCTTCCTTCAGAAGATCGGAAACATCATTGTCCTCCTTCTTCACGAGGAACGGATTGCGCCCCACTATGGTGACGTCAACACCCACTGCTGCGAAGAAATGTCCAAACTCAACAGCTAAGTAGCCTCCTCCTAGGATAATCATCGACTTGGGCTTCTCAGTCATATCCATTGCGTTGATATTGGTCAGATAGTCAACCTTGTCGAGACCTTTAATGTCAGGTATCAGGGGTCTTGAGCCCGCAACGATGAAAATGTTTGGCGCTGTGATCTCCTCATCTCCTACTTTGATGACGTAATCACCTACAAACTCGCCTGTTTCCTTGTACCAATCTAAGCCCTCTGCAGCATCGACTCCTTCACCTTGCGCCTGACTGCTACCTCTAACGCTATCACGCATGCGGTCCATTATGCCCTTGAAGTCAACTGATTCAACCTTGGCAGTGATATTCAACTCGTTGGCATGTTCAGTCTGTACAATCAGATCTGCAACGTACGTCAGTATCTTAGTCGGGATGCATCCACGGTTCAGACAGGTGCCCCCCATTGGTCCATGCTCTATCACAGCCACCTTCATCCCGCGTTGATAAGCCGCGGATGCGAGATGCATACCCGCACCTGAACCGATGACGATGATATCGTACTTCTTCATGATAGTTAACTGTATTGAACTTAGTGATAAGCGTGATGGTGTAGTAGATTCGGCAAGAACATGTGACAGCGCTTCAGGATCGAAGAAATTACGAAAATGAGCATTTTCCATAGATAAGGAGAATATAATAGAGGATTCATGAATCATTGAAGTTACGTTTACTCAACAACATGGAGAGAGAGATATGGAAAGCGGTGAACAATCACCAAAAGTATCAAAAAATAACTTGATATTTCTAGTTTTAGTCATGGGCTTGGTCAGCAGTATGGACACCTGGCTCTCAATGATTGAAACAAAAGCAATACCCAACATCCTTGATGAATGGTGGCCGGCAATCGCTGATGAGGTAGCACGAAGCGAATTCGCAACCCTGCAGGGCATCTTTGGTATCATTGTGTTTGGAGTTTTCTTCATTGGATGGTATGCTGATGCGTATGGAAGACGAAAAGGAATGATGGTCCTTGTCCTAATAATGGGAGTTCCAGCACTCATGATCGTGTTCTTGACCGCGGACCTGTATGTATTCCTACTCATTTATTCAATCAGGATAATGGGAACTACATCCAATCTGTGGGAAATCCCAATATCAGAAGAAGCGCCTGCAAAGTCACGAGGTATGTATGGCAGTGCGGCATTTCTCATTGGAGTGATTCCACTTTGGGCAATACTCGGACCAACCATCATCGACTCATATGGGTGGCGGATGGGCTACGGTGTCATGTTTGCCATGATGGTTGTCCTCTTTATTCTGCTCTATTTCATTAAGGATACACAAAGATGGACGGACACAGAACATGCACGTGGCAAGAAGCGACTAGGCATTATGGAAGCTCTGAGGAAACTTAGACCAGAGGACCGAAAATACATAGTCATAGCGACGCTTGTTTATCTCACTTGGACTATTACATTTAAGATGGCAACGACATTTGGTGGAGAATTCTTCACGGGTGTGTTGCTCATGACAGATGCGGAGTTCAATTCAATTCTGACCGTCGCTGGATTATTGCTACCAGTAAGTGCTCTCATATCTGGAATATTGTTAGACAAGATTGGGCGGAGAATAGTACTCATACTTGGTTCACTTGGTTCTGTGATATGCTTCGTGGGCTTAGGAATGACAGGGCTGCCTACGTTCTACTGGGGAGCGTACTTCTTCATGTCCATGGTCCTAACATGGATCTATGTCTACCTTGCAGAGATATTCCCAACTGAAGTGAGGGCGACGAGTGTAGGAGTCTGTGTGACTGGAGCTCGACTCGGATATGTTGTTGGACCTCTATTGTCAGGAGTTCTGCTTGCAATGTTTGCAGATATGG
>WTCK01000025.1 GCA_013138615.1 Candidatus Thorarchaeota archaeon
AGATGACACTGCGCTTACCCTAGGTGGCGAATACAACTGGATGCTCATGCTCGGAATTGGAATAGTTGGCCTTGCTCTTATGTTCTGGAAGTTCGTTCTTCCGGCTATGAAGACTGAAACGATAGGCATCGGCGAAATCTTCAAGAAGGGTTGGCCATGGTGGATGACTGGTATAGTCATTGGCTTTATCGGAATAATTGCGTTTGTTTCATCAGCTGCTGCTGGCAGAAACTATCCGCTGGGAATCACAGCTGGTTGGCTTGGAATCCTGAACTTCATCATAGGAGGCACTACAACCATAGGTTGGCTCTCCTGGATGGTCATTGGAATCGTGATTGGAGCATTCATCTTTTCATTCTACGCAGGTGAATGGAAGATAAGGATACCAAAGGATCCCAAGAAAATCGTGCTACAATTCATCGGCGGCTTAATGATGGGAACTGGCGCGGTCATGGCATTAGGATGCAACATTGGTAACATTTTGAGTGGATGGCCTCAGCTTTCTGTAGGAAGCATAGTTACGGGTGTATTCATCATCCTTGGTGCGTGGGTCATAACCTACATCCTATTCATGAGAGACGAAGAATGACTGAAGCGAAGAGTTTGGGCCTCCTTTTTTTCCAAGGCCCATATCAATCTGAAGCCCCAGAAACGGTGTGCAAGATAGCGACCGCTGCTCTGGAAAAAGGTTATCGTGTTCAGATATTCTGCTACATGGATGCAGCAAATGCAGTGCTTGAGAATCAGAAGGAAGTACCCGGTATATACAATATCGGCAACGCCATGTGCGATTTGGTTGAGAAAGGAGCTCTTGTCCGAGTATGCAATCTCTGCCTTATAGTCCGAGGAACCTCGAAAAATATGATGAAGAGGAAGTCGGAATGTGGAGGCAGGATCAAGAGGGCAGGAACACCTGATCTCGCGGAAATTATCGCACAGACGGATCGTATCCTCATTGTGAGGTAGTGGAGAGGTGTGTTTGAAATGGAAAATTACGAAAAACAAGTCGTGATATGCTTGATCCAACCCCCTATCGGAACACTCTTCCCAGTAGAGGGTCTTCGGATGACCGTCGCGCTTAGCGGGGACATGGAACCCGTAACAGTTGCGATGGACGATGGTGTCTACGCATTTCTGAAAGGTTGCGATAGAACGATGTACCAAGAGCACTTCAACTTCATCAAGGAGATCGACCTAGAAATCCTTGTGGACAAAAGGGCTCTGGATGAGCGTGGTCTGACAGCCGACGACCTGATTGAAGGTGTCGAGGTCAAGGAGCACGAAGAAATCCATAAGCTCCTCTCGAGCGTGGATGTGGTGATTCCTTTCTAGGAGTGGATATGATGTCTAAGATACTGTACTTCATAACACTGGAGGATGACAAGGGGATTAAGCTGGCCCTCGAAGACAAAGAGAACGAGGTGTCCATTCTGCTTCTCCAAAATGCTGTGTATTTTGCACAGAAGCATCGCGGAGAACTAATTGGGTCTGCACTTGAGCAGAAACATAAAGTTCTCGCGATAAAGGAAGATGTTGTCCTTCGCGGAATTAAGGACATGCTTCACGATGGCGTTGTCCTAGTGGAACACTCCGATGTGGCTGATATCGCATTTGAACATAAAACCATAATCAACATGTGAGGGCCTTATAGTCCCTCACCTGGTCTTTTTTTTGCACGAACACCGAAACACTAGATTCTGCACCAGTGGTCACAAAAGACATCGAATGCTCAGAGCTTCTGGTCACTTCTGCCCACCAACACTATATCCTGTGACCAGCCATACTATAACTCGGTGAACAAACCAATGGATAACGATGAATATGATAATGATAGAAGAAGGGAGAAGTCAAGCGACGCGAGTGAACTGAGGGAAGTAGCCGCCGCTCTGCCTGAAATCTTCGACGCAATAAATAAGTCCGTCCCTCAGATGATAACAGGATTAATTGCGGCGGTATACAGTCCCGAGGCTGCAGGCAATATGGCCGCAGGAATCGGGAAGTTCTACTCGGGCCTGATAGCTGAGGGAATTCCTGAGGATGTCGCTCTAGACATGACGAAGAAGTTTGTGGGAGCACTAGACTTCACAAAGATGATGAGCATGATCTCTAATGAGTCCAAGCCATCTGCGACAATCAAGATACGTCATTCAGACGACGAGGATGAGGAGTCCGACTAGAACCCATGAAAGCTCAAGCGATTGCATCCATCACATGGACAGCGGTCACTGGTGGCACCAAGGTTGCTGTCAGGATGCTAATGTCAATCAGAAGAGCTAAGGGGCAGGTCAAGAAGGGCTCCAAGAAATTCTACAAGACTCTTGTTGATTCAGGAATCCCGAAAGACGATGCGTATCAAATGTCCAAGGCCTTTGCGACTCCAGCCATGGAATTGCTCAGCATACGAAACATGGTCAACATGGCTAGAGAGATGGGTGAATGACCCCTCTCTCATCCCCGCAGTCTAATCCACATGAACTACCAAAACAGCACAGTTGATTCTTCGAATTACTCGCTCGGTAGAGCTTCCAAGACCGGGCTTCCTACTGCTGCTCAAGCCTTTGGACCCCATGACGATTATATCGACATCGATTGATGCTGCAAGTGCCGTAATTCTGTCAGAAGGGAGTCCCTTGTCAAGCACAGTTTCGACCTCAAGCCCGTAGCTGAGGGCGGCTGACTTGTACCTCTGGAGGAGTTTTTCTCCATTTTCCTCGTAATGCCGGAGAATATCCTCAGGGTCCTTGTCAGACATCCGTGCGACCTGCTGCACAACGCCGGTGTTGATTACATGAACAATATGGAGTTTGGACTTGGTCAATTCAGCAATTTCGTAAGCAACTACTGCTGCTCGATCCGAACCCTCACTGCCATCAATTGGCAACATGATATTCTTGGTCCTGCTTAGCAATCTACCGGGCTCGTGGTACAGGGGGTCCTCCATAATATCAACCATAATTGAAGTTATCTCTAAATAAGGTTGCTATCTAATGCCCGTGGGGAGTGATAATCTGGGCCTACTTCACAACAAACACGGGACAGTGGGCTCCTAGGACCACTCTCTCAGTAGAGCTCCCCATTCCTGAATGCATGACAGCGGTGCCGCCATGTGAACCCAAGACTACCAGATCCACTTTGATCTCTTCTGCGAGAGCAATTAGCATATCAGATGCAAGCCCTCTGTCGAATACTGTTTCAACTTGGATATCGAAATCTTCGGATGCAGTTTCATATCCTTGCAGTATCTTCTTGCCATTGACTTCATACTTTTGAAGCAGTTCCTCTTCACTTACGTCAGACATCACAGAGATGTGCTTGATGTTGGGCAGCGGAACGATGTACACAATGTAAACCTTGGATTTTGTCAGCTCAGCTATCTCAAAGGCGACGGTGACAGCTCGTGCAGCACCTTCACTCCCGTCAACTCCAACCATAATCTTCCTTATCTTGCAGAATATTCGACCGGGTGCACAATAGATAGCATCTTCCAAAGTTGAATTCACCTACTGGATGCCTTGAAACAATTGTCTGAAATAGATTGTCATTCAGACGGCCGCTGTTGCAACGTAGATCAAGACCCGGTCTATGATTCATATCAACCAGACCTCATTCGAATAGCTGACATGCTTTGTAATTATGGCTTCTGCCCCAAGTCAAGCGAAAAAAGGTCTTGGATGCCTTCCAACGTGATACAGACATTCAATACAGAATCATTTAAGAATGGAGAAGGTCACTTTCGCAATACAGACCCGTATAGGACGTGAATGAATCTTTGGTTATTGATAGAGAGGGTGCGACCTCGGCAATCATTTTGCATTTTACAGAGGGGAAGCCTGTAGAATTTCCGGCTGAGTTTGTTACTGACATCGGGGAAAA
>WTCK01000135.1 GCA_013138615.1 Candidatus Thorarchaeota archaeon
GATGAGCTGGAATCATGTCACCTCTCAGCACCTCTGGAGAAGATAGCAAAAGAAGTGGGGGGAAGCACGCGAATGACAAATGCAGCAGCTCTTGGCGCGGCTCTCGCAGTGCTGCAATTCCCATTCAACCTAGTCGAGGACGCTCTCACAGCCAAGTTTGAGAGGAAGGGCGACAAGGTTGTCGCTAGCAATGTTGCAGTCGCAAAAGCTCTGTACGACCTAACTACTGAACAATTCTTGGGAACCTGCAATCAAAACCTTAGCTCTGTCAAGAAGGGGCCGTCCAAAGATTTCTTCTTCATCAATGGAAATCGTGCTCTAGCCCTTGGAGCAATGGCCTCCAATGTGAAATGGATTTCTGCTTACCCCATGAGTCCCTCCACACAGGTCTTCCAGGACATCGTGTCACAGGCTCACAAGCTAAACATAGGAACTCTGCAGGTAGAGGATGAGCTGTCCGCGATAACGATGGCTCTCGGAGCATCGGTTGCTGGTGCTAGGTCTTTCGTGACAACCTCTGGTGGCGGGTTCTCCCTCATGGTCGAGGCACTCGGACTAGCAGCAATCACAGAAACTCCAATAGTGATATACAATGCTCAACGACCTGGCCCCGCCACGGGGCTGCCCACGAGAACTGAACAATCGGACCTTCTCTTCATGGCACACGCGAGTCAGGGCGAGTTTCCACGCATCTTGCTTGCACCAAAGGATCCAGTGGAAGGCTTCGAAGTTGCTACGCGAGCCTTCAACTTGGCTGACAAGTTTCAGGTTCCTGTGATGATACTTGGAGACCAGTACTATGCTGATTCGATGATGAATATCCCTCGCTTCAATGTCACGGGCGTTAACGTGGATCGCGGTCTAATTGCTACCGCAGGTCCGAACCCAGAGTATCTCAGGTACAAACTCACTAAAGATGGCGTATCCCCAAGAGCCTTCCCGGGCGACGCTGGCAAGATAGTTGTCCATTCCGGTAACGTCCATTTGGAGAATGGTCACATTACTGAGAACCCTGACCTGCGCAATGCAATGGTTGAGAAGTTGATGAAGAAGGTACCTCACATACTCAAGTTTCTGAAACCGCCCACAATCTATGGCAAGAAAATCGCTGACATCACATTGCTGACTTGGGGGTCAACATGGGGTTCAGTCAATGAAGCCATCAACCTTCTCAATGCTGAGGGTGTGTCAATCAATCAACTACACTTCTGTGACGTATACCCATTGAGGACTAAGATTTTGAAGACGGCCTTCAAGAATGCCAAGAAGGTCGTTGCCGTGGAGCAAAATGCAACCTCGCAGTTCGCAAGGTTAGTCCGAATGGAAACTGGTCTTAGCGTGAACCATCATATCAACAAGTACGATGGGCGACAGATGACTGCGCGGTGGGTCATGACGCAGCTGAAGGAGGCTGGTATCGTATGATTACTATTGAAGAGCTTGAAGGAAAACAGGCGATAACTTGGTGCACTGGATGCGGCAACTTTGGAATACTGGCCGCTCTCAAGAAAGCAGTAATAGAGCTAGATGTTCCCCGCCATGAAATTCTCTTGGTTTCCGGGATTGGGTGCTCCAGCAAGGCTCCACACTATATCGACCTGAACATGTTCCATACTCTTCACGGAAGAGCTATTCCTGTTGCGACTGGCGCTCACCTCGTTAATCCGGACCTCAAAGTCATTGTGAACACTGGGGATGGCGATGGTCTAGGTGAGGGCTTCTCCCATTTCATACATGCTGCCCGCCGCAACGTCAACATAGCGGTCTTTATTCACAATAATGGGGTAATGGGTCTCACGAAGGGTCAATTCTCACCAGCGGCACAGCGAGGATATATTTCGAATACTTCCCCTCCTCCTCCGGGCGCTCCGATGTGGCCAATCAATCCAGTCGCTCTTGCAATTGCCGGCGGCGCAACCTATGTGGCACGTGGGTTCTCAGGGAATCAGAAGGATCTTGTGACGCTTATGGTTGAAGCAGTGCGGCATAAGGGTTTTGCAGTTGTAGATATTCTTCAGCCTTGTCAGACATGGAATCGAAAGCTCACATGGAAGTTCTACAATGAACGGGCGTACTCTCTGCAGGATAATGGACATGACCCAACGAATAAGATGCTTGCCTTGGAGAAATCGTTCGAGTTCGGAGATAAGATACCAGTCGGCCTGTTCTATAAGTCAGAACTCCCAGACCTAGCATCGGGCTTGGCATTGCCCAAGGACGGCAGACTCAGAGACCACGAAACGGATAGAGCGTTACTCCAGAATGTTGTGAATGACTTGACATTGTAATGGCTCTGCAAGATGACACAATAGGGATGAAACTGGATGAAAAAGACCCGCATAGAGAAGGATGCGCTTGGAGAACTTAATGTTCCTACTGATGCCTACTGGGGAATCAACACGCAGCGCGCAATTGAGAATTTCCAGATAAGCGGTCTGCGATTCTCTCAGAGATTCATCCTGTCACTCGCCAAAGTGAAGAAGGCGTGCGTGCTGTCAAACATGGAGAGTGACGACCTGGATGATGGTTTGGGGCGTGCTGTTCTTCAGGCTGTAGACGAAATGCTGAATGAGGGACGACTCTTAGATCAGTTTCCTATCGATGTATTTCAGACTGGTTCTGGGACTCAGACTAACATGAATATGAATGAAGTTCTCGCAAATCGGGCGAGTGAAATCTTGGGGTATCCAAAGGGAATGAAATCGCCTGTTCATCCAAATGATCACGTCAACAAGGGTCAGTCTTCAAATGACGTCATTCCCACAGCGATGCATCTAGCGGCCATGGAAGCAATCACTGTTGACCTGTTGCCTTCCATTGAAACACTGATTCAAGCCCTTGAACGGAAAATCAAACAATTCGAAGGCATCGTAAAGGTTGGTCGGACCCATCTTCAGGACGCAGTCCCCATTCCTCTCTCCACGGAGTTTGAGGTTTATTGTCGACAATTCAGTGAGATTAGCAAGGCATTACGCAGCACCCTTGACGAACTTGCTGTAGTTCCCATTGGTGGCACTGCCCTTGGAACCGGGCTCAACGCACCCAAAGGATTCGCAGAGCGAGTGACAAAACATCTCAGTGACCTCTCAGGACGACCAGTCATAATCAATCCAGTCAAGGCTGAAG
>WTCK01000219.1 GCA_013138615.1 Candidatus Thorarchaeota archaeon
ACTGAAGGCATTCCTTGTTCTCTAGTCTTGGATTGTCCTATGATTCGGTCTACCTCAGCTGGATCCACGAAGTCGATGAATTTCTTCCCAACTACGTCCTTTTCTTCAAGCCCAAGAATCTTGGCGAATTTCTCATTTGCAAAAGTGATGGTTTCATCAAGGGAACCTATGGCTACACCTTCTGGAAGTGCTTCAAGCAAGTCCAGGTACTGCGAGCTCAAGACTGTATACTTACCTTCGCTTTCTGCTAAGGTCTTTGTTCGCTTGAAGATGGCGATACCCACAAATGTCAAGCCGAGCCACATCAAATCTTGAACTCGATAACCCCAAAGCGATGATCCAGATAGAAAAAGTTCTCTCATCAATTCATCAACCGAAGCGAGGAATATAATCGAGAATCCAAGATGAGCCATCAAGTAGGAATCCCTGTCCTTTACGAGCCTGTGTGCAATAATGATAATCAAGAATGCAATGCCAACTTGAATGATGTCCTTGGATGCATTCACGTAGTTAACAGAATCAGAAGCTGGATAGGTCAAGGCAATAATCGCAACGAAAATAGCAGCCGCAAGAAGATTGAGCGCAGGCATGATTATTTTTCCATGCTTTTCCAAACTCACTTTCTTCACCGAATACCACCCTGTTACTACCGAGATGTGGGCTAATTCTAGGTTGGTCCACTGCTATATTAGTTCACAGCGGATATCAACCCACACATACCAATTATAACATATTCATATATATTAGTATCCATAATGGCCCTGAATGAAGTGGAATACGCGCGCACACTCAAATTAACGCAAGGACAGAGAACGACGAAAAAAGAGAAAAAGTGCTCACGATGCTTCCAGCGCGAGCACTTCGGTAATGACGAGATGGTTGTCCCGGTTGGTATCAACGGAGCGGGCGTCAGGAGAACAGGAATAGTTTCCAACGGTCATACCGTTGTTTCTTACCATCCAGATCTATCTCCTGAAGTAGATAAGAGCGATTGCCTTGGTTGACACCACGGTCTTCTGAGTCTTCTTGTACAGTGAGCGGTAATCTTTCGCGAGAGCCATATCATTTTCACCTCACAACAGTCATGTAAGCGTAGATAAGGGCATCAGTTGATTGAGCCTTGTTCACGGTCTTGTTCTTCAGCACAGACGAATTCCGGTTGTTTGTTGCCAGAGCCATCATATTTCACAATGAATACCACTCAGATTCAGTATATAATGCGGAGCCACATCTGAGGGTCACAAAATAGAGTCACATCTTGTGGCTAGCTGACACGTGAATCTTCCCCTTTTGCAAACCAACTTGTTGATCGATTCAGGGTTCCAGAAGCAGGATTGACAACGAGCGAAGAAGAATCTCACGCGGAAAAATCGACATCGCAGAAAGAAGGGCTCAGTTCCGCCTATTGGAATGCTCGTGAAGGCGGTGGTGACCCGGTGAAAGAGCCACCGATCGCCTCACTGTTTTTCAGTAAGGAGGAGAGAGATTGCGTCAGTAGATATCAAGGGATTGAGGTCGTCTAACATATCTCAGGAAGACATGTGAAATTCAAGCAATCGTTGAATGTCGAAACCGACGCTTAATGAGTATTGATTAATATTAGTTAATATACTCATTGGGGATGTAATATCAGTTACTCGACAAGCAATGTTTCGAATTACATTGACCGTTCTCTTAATATCAGTAGAGTCCCTATCGTGCATCATGCGCGCCGCAATGCTCGTGATTCTCTGCATTTTGCTTTTTGTGCCAACGCCAGTAATACGCCCTGATGATAGGTCTATGACCACACCGGCATCCTTGTTTGCCCAAGAGGAGATCGAGATAGTGCGCAATTGGACAATTCGTATTGTACTAGTCAACTACGACCTGGATGTAATAGATGAGGCAGTTCTCTTGGATCATCTCCCAACGCAGCGCACATACGATGTTGATGACGCACTAGTAACATACAACGTGGACTACGAGGTTTCTCATGCGGATGAAGCCTACGTTGATAATCTTAGATCTTTGATGCTGGCTAACTCAGTCAATGGGTCTGACACGGGAACTAGCCTCAACGAAACTGCATTGGAATACCAGATTGCACATGAAGACGAACCTCAGACCATCTTCTATCCTCGCGCTGGAATGTCGATTGACGGCTACGCTGTAGAAGATTGGCTTCATGAGAATCCTGCCGTCGAACCCCCTGGTCTTGGATACGTCTTCTATTTGCTGAATTTCTCAGAGTTTGATAGCCCCAGCCACGAATTGGAGCACTGGTACGACTACCACGCCATGGATTCTGATACCAGTGAAACTCAAGACTGGTTCCGACTTGAGTGGGACAATGAACTGAACGAAGATGTGCATTTCATGTACCCCGGGTTCGGAGGACGATACAACATCTATGTCTTGGATCCATCTGCAGATCAATGGTATCTCCAATGGGCAAGGTTATGGTGGCCAAACACAGGCGACCCCACGCACTGGACAAACGATCTGGAAGATGTTGCTGATTCTTTGAACCTTGGCACTCCCCTTGGCCAAGAGCTCTTCAACACCTATCTTCAGGAGTACATGTATGACCCTATTGCCTACCTGTGCGTGCCATTCCAACATTACCTGACCCCGTATGTAACTCAGGCTAAAGTGCGGGTGCTCGTCTTCTGCATGGATGTTCAAGACGGGGTTTCTGTTGACAGCCTTCGCTGGGTGACAAATGCTGAGATGCAAACTGCACACCTTGAAGAATTGTTACCTTTCATTTCGTGGGATATCGAAGTTGACTTCCTTGACATAAACAACTACGCATCTTGGAATAACCTATTCTGGGATTATGCTGTACTTGATGGCAACACGACTTTGGTTGATGGGGGTGGTCTGTTCTATGCCATATCTGACCAGATGAGACCTCAGTACATCGACGTGGACTCCCCTAATGTGGAGCTTTTTGGCGTTATCTTCATCAAGAAAGAGATGTTGATGCACGTCTATGGCAAGACCTACACTGGTTTAGGCAGTTCAGGTCTCGGGCAGACAGTGATCTGGAAGAGCTGGGAGCGATACTACAGATCCGATGAGGTGACTCCAAAATCAGGCATCTCGCACATTCAGCTTCATGAAACCGGGCACGCTCTTGGCCTCTTGCATACATGGAGCTACGACCACTACGTGGGTGACTTCAGTTACGGTCCGATGGGCTACTATGGAATGCATAATGGCACTGCCACGTTCGATAGAAATTGGGTTCAAGGAACGTACCTTGACCAAATGGAAGTAGAAGCAAGAGAGGAGCTGGATCTCCGCCGCAGTCAAATGCCTGCAAATCCACGTCCAGAAACTCTCATTGCTGAGCGGGGTGTCCTAAATGCACTTGAGCGAGTTGGAGCGATCTATCATCAGATGGACTGGCAGGGATGCTATGAGGCATTCAATGAGGTTCAAGATTGGTTGAAGAGGATGACCTTCTCAATGCACGATACAGTTCCGCCAGTGATTACTGACTGGGGTACAGTTCCTACTGAGTTCGAGTTCGACACATTTACAGTGTGGGCACAGGTAACGGATGACTTTGCAGGGGTTGACAACGTAACAGTTCATATCGTGCTGAATAACAGTGTTGAATTGGAATACCCCTGTGTGTTCGATGGCAGCGATTGGAGTGCCACGGTTCCCGATTTCGACAACTACACAAGCTTCGTCATTTGGATTGAAGCCTACGACTGGGGCTTGAACAGAGCTTTATCGCAGCAACGAATTCTGTACGGGGAATCCGGGGGCGGGCTGTTTCTCTGGGACCCGATTGCTGTAGCAGTGGTTGGCGCCATATCCACCATAGCCATTGTGGTCGTCATCTGGAAACTCTATGCTCGTCGAAAAGGCGTGTAGGTCTGATTGAATACAGACTCAGCCATTCTATAAATCGAATAATACTACGAATAACGAAATCGAGTATAGCGAGCATGTTCTTATAGGGTGGTTCTGCAGAGGTTTTGTTTGAGAGGCTTTCAATCACTGGATTCGATATTCGGATTTGGTGAACCAGAAAAGCGCCGTGCGTATGATTCGGAGACCGGTCTATGAATGTTAGGAAGCTGTTGTACGTAATTCTTGTGCTCTTGCCGCTGATAGTCGGTAGTCTGTCGTTAGACTTACAGATGATGAGCGCCATTCCGGATGGGAATGGTTCTAGGTTGGTCGATGTGGGGAATGGTCAATTCATAGAAGTGGGGCCTGATGAAGTACTACGCACGT
>WTCK01000128.1 GCA_013138615.1 Candidatus Thorarchaeota archaeon
GAGGGGGGTTGCGGACTGCAGAGTGGCTTCCAGAAGCCAACCTGTGAGTGCGTAGAACGTTACAACATCATCGACTGCATCATAGGTTAGTTTCAGGAGTATTGTGATTATCACAAGAAGGGCCACAGGCATAATCCCCCTCTTTTTGTACAAACGTTTCATATCTCGGAATAGCGATTTCATGCCTAATAGCACGTAACTTCCCAACCCGCCCATCAGGGACCATCTCCCTTCGATTTGCCGGCGCTTTTCACTAGCACTAGTGATAGCACTGATAAGACAGCTTGCACTAAGCCAACCAGAATTATGAAAGTAATGCTAGCGCCAGCTCCCATTCCAATTACAGCTAATGCAAACCAACACATTGACGTAATGAGAGAAACAATAAGCCCTCTCGAGTTTCTTGCCAATATCAAGAAGAATGCAACAATGCTTAGAATGCTTGCCACCGCAGAGATGCCAATGAACGTTAGCCCAAGCTGAGTTTCACCTAGCATGCTGAAACTGAAGTAAGCTCCATAGAGTGTAACTATCATGTTGAGCACAAATATGGCTGGTCTGATTGGCCGCGCTTTTTCTACGGTGAACCATTTCCCGTAATCTAATGATTGATCTGCCATCCACTGTATGAAACGTGGAGCCGCCACAAAGAGAACAACAAGGCCCTGCATCACACCTACCATCTCAATCGGCACATGAGCTTGCTGATGCATAGCGTTTCCTCCAGCTCTTAAGAATCCAAAGAAAATTGCAGCCAATAAACAGCCAAACGGATTATTATTGCCTAAAACAGCGACCGTGATTCCGTCGAATCCTAAGCCTGGAGACCAGTTATTATAGAAGCGGTGAAGATTGCCCTGAATCTCAGATGCTCCTGCAAGCCCAGCGAGGCCGCCGCCGATAGCCAGCGACAATGCCATGTTCTTTTTCGGATTAATCCCTGCGGTTTCAGCTGCCGCCTCATTTAATCCGACAGCCCTCATTTCGTATCCCATCACAGTACGATTCAGGATGAACGCCACAACGAAGACGCAAACAACTGCCAAGAGGAAGCCTGCGTGAAGGTAATTTCCCCATATTACCGGCAGTTCAGCTGTTTCGAGAATTCGTGTTGTTTGGGCATTCCACTGATACTCGCCGAGTTCTTTCAGTGGTCCAGCAGCCAACCACTGCGTGAACAGAATCGCAGTGTAGCTCAACATCATTGTCGTGACCACCTCGTGCGCGCCTCTGTAAGCCTTGAGCAGACCGGGAAGGAATCCCCATAACCCTCCTGCAAGAGCCCCGGTTGCGAGACACACTAGAGGGTGAACCCCATACGGAAGTGGGATTATGTAACCCAGTACCGCGGCAGCCATAGAGCCCATGTAGAGCTGACCTTCAGCACCAATATTGAACAAGCCACTCTTGAAGACAAAAGCTACAGATAGTCCTGTGAGTATCAGTGGCGTTGCAAAGAAGAGAACCCTGTCGAATTGCCTCAATGCTCCACTGATGAGCGCACCGAAAGCATCATACGAATTGTAGCCAGAGAGCTCCATAATGACAGCACTTGCGATGACCGCTAGAATAACCGAGAAGAGCGCCCAAATAACTGGCTTCCAGAACGCCCAAGTCAGCAGATTCGCAAGTGTGTTTAAGATTGGCTTGATTGGACGAGGTGCGTTCTCAGCACTGCTAGCCAGTTTGATGTGAATTTGCTCGACTTTGGTCTGCATTCGTGATAGTAGACCTGTTTGAGTTTCATCAGATAGCTCCTGGGTATCTTGTTGATGGTCATCGCTCAATTGATAGCCTCCATTTGTTTTTCTCTGTTCACATGCCCTGCCATGAGCAGCCCAAGCTCTTGAGCATCTGTTTCATCTGGTATTTTCTCTCCCACTATTCGACCGTCAAACATGACTAGGATGCGATCGGTAACCGACCTTATCTCGTCCAGTTCCGCAGAAACAAGTAGAATGGCAACTCCCTTATCTCGCATCGAAATCAAGGTCTTATGGATGAACTCGGTGGCACCAACATCCAATCCTCTTGTGGGTTGAGCAGCAATCAATAGTATTGGACTTGATTCCATTTCCCTAGCTACAACAAGCTTCTGCTGATTGCCGCCTGAAAGGGTGCTGGCAAGGCTATCAACTCCTGTTGTCTTTATTGAATAATTCTCGACAAGTTCACTGGAAACACGCCCGAACGTATCCAATGCCAAAATACCTGACCTAGAAATAAAGGGCGGTTTGTAATGCCGTCCCAGTACGAGGTTCTCCTCCACAGTAAATGGTAGAATTAGACCTCTGCGGTGGCGATCTTCCGGAATATGACTAACTCCCGCTTCTCGCACAAACCGAGGAATATTGGCGTGCCGTAGAGTTCCGTACCAGAGAACCAACGCCAATCCACATGCCAGAGCAATTAAACTCAGGACCCAAGATACTGCGTCTAACGCATTGAAACCCAAATGAAATACGATATTGAACCCAAAGCTAAAAACGAAGATCAGAAAGTCTATGATGTGGTCGAGTTTCTTAGAATCTCCCTTAGGTTTCTTTTCCATTATATTGATGTTACCCACGGATATCGCGCCGCCCACAAGCTTGCGAAGGCCAGCCAACGCCTCAACAAGCTCAGTCTGGCCATTTCCCTCCACGCCAGCTATGCCAAGTATTTCGCCAGCACGGACTTGGAATGAAACACCTTTGACTTTCAGTAGTCCTCGATGGTCTTCAACTCTCAGGTTATCCGCATTAAGCACAATCTCTCCTAGAGTTGCAGGAGGTTTCTCAACAGTGAAAACAACCGGGCGGCCTACCATCATTTGTGCAAGCTCCTCGGCTGAGGTTTCATCTTTATTGACGGTTCCCACGAGGGCTCCATCTCTAAGAACGCTGATTCTATCGCATAAAATCATGGGTTCGCGGAGTTTGTGAGTAATCAGTATGATAGTTTTGCCGCTTTTTCTGAAGGCTTCCAGAGTCACAAACAGCTCATCAACTTCTTGCGGAGTAAGTACACTGGTTGGTTCATCGAGTATCAAAATATCTGCTTCACGATATAGTGTCTTGATTACTTCGACGCGCTGTTGAAGTCCAACTGATAGGTCCTGAACTTTGGCGTAGGGATCGACTGCAAGTCCGTTCTCATCTGCAATTCGCTGTATCTTTTTGGCCGCTTCATCAATACCAACAGGAAAACCATCGCCGCCGATTCCACTAAGCATGTTTCCCAGTCGTATTAGGATGGGAGAATCGCCGAACCGATTGTACAAGAAATAGAAGATAATCAGCACAAGTTCAAAGGAAACCAATGCAAGAAGAAACTCACCAAGGGCGAACCCAGCGTAGTTAGTAACCATCACAAAAAGCCAAGCGTTACCGATGGCAAGCAGGGTCACAGGTCGTGGCTTCAGTATTATCGCTAGTATGAGCAAATAGATTGCAGCAACAATCAAGAAATCAATCTGTGAGAGGAAGAAGTAAGAGAGAAAAAGGAGTATCAATGAAGTGCTGACCAATGCCATCGAGTTGCTTTGGTCTGATTTTTTCGAAATGGGTTCAAGTCCCAGAATCACGTTTTCTGTTACTGTTAGCGGAGGTATAAGTTTGAAGTGCTGGTGGACCATGCCCACGCCACGATCGATAGCATCCTGCGGCGACTTTGGCTCGACCTCTTCACCTCTGATGATTATGCGTCCAGAGTCTTTTGAAAGGAATCCGTACAGAATATTCATGATGGTGCTCTTGCCGGCACCATTTTCCCCTAGCAAACCATGGACTTCGCCTTCGCGGATTCTGAGAGTGATATCCTTGTTTGCTTGAATTCCCCCGGGAAACGTCTTATTTATCCCGATAAGCTCAACGGCGTACCTGTCTTCTTGTTCCATTCAACTGACCTCTGCTTTCCTCACATGAGATACGGTTGCGTTAAGGCTGAAACGTCGCGGTATTTAACATGTAGGGATAGAGCTGCGGATATCACAAGGCAATGCAAAAAAAAGAAGAAAAGAGAGGCGTTATGCCTCTCTAGATATCAGTAGATTATGTCCAGTAGATGTCATCTGGGACAACAACAGTTCCGGCTATGATGGCAGCCTTGAGATTATTGACTTCAGTTATAATGGCAGGGGCAATTACTAGGAGATCTTCATTGATCTCGTAGTCAATACCACCGTTGGATAGGCTGAAGAACATTAGACCTCCAGTGTATGTGTCATCAACGACCTGTTCAATAACGTTGTAGACTGCAACATCAACTCTCTTCAGCATCGATGTCATGACCAGTGTTGGAGGCACAGGATACTCCGGATCCACGCAACCAAGGTACATCTGTGGACTGTCGACACCAATCGCCCAAGTATGGTAAGGGTGAGAAAGATTGTTCGCCTTCGCACTGGCAATGACTCCGAGACCAGACCGCCCTGCAGCTCCGAAAATCACATCCGTTCCTGCAGCATACATACCGTTCGCTAGAGTCTGACCCAAGCCTGGGTTAGCCCAATCGTTCGTGTAAGCGATTGTGTAGTTGATACCTTCATTCGTGTAGTTTGCACCGAATACGTATCCTGCTGCGAACTTGTTGATCAAAGGAATGTCCATTCCACCAACAAAACCGATCTTACCTGTTTCAGTCATAAGTCCAGCCATAGCTCCAACTAAGGCTGAACCCTCATGCTCGTTGAATAGCAAGGACGTAACGTTTGGGTAAGTCCCTGGGTCAATGAACATGTCAACAATGGCCATGTATTGGTTTGGATAGTCCTCAGCAACTTCCATCACCGCTTCTGCTTGATCAAAGCCAATGCTAATGATGAGGTCATAAGGTTCGTCATAATCAGTATACTCCGCATATGTACGAAGGTATCCCTCATATTCCGCTATTGCTGTTGGTTCAACATACGTATAGTTGATGCCAAAATCTGCTACAGCATCATCAGCTCCCTGCTTGCAGCCGTCATTAAACGACTTATCGCCGAGCCCACCCGTGGCGAATACAATTGCAACATCGTATGGATTCTCCACGAATTCTACGGGCGGCGGAGCGAATGGATTGTAAATTACTATGTAGGCTCCAACTGCACCAACTGCGATTATTACAATCACAATAGCTGCAATCATGCCTTTATTTGAAAAGCTCATTCTCTATGCTCCTAATGCATTAGGCCAAGAAACTGAAAATGCCAGTTGCACTGGACATATCATGCATCTCGACTTGCGTTTAAATCGCGTAAGGTCTTAAAAAACTCATTGACCCAAGCCAATA
>WTCK01000272.1 GCA_013138615.1 Candidatus Thorarchaeota archaeon
TTATCAGGAAGTGTCGCTTACCTCATCGATGATTGTTATGACCGAAAGCGATTGCATTAGAAGCGAACCTTGGCAGATTATCTGCAGAGTCATTAAACAGGAAGGGACCTGTGCTGCTGGACACAAAGTGGGGGATGAGATTCTGTTCACAGGGGATGAGGTGAAGGGAAAACTCTGCATAAGCGCCCTCTATTCCATGATTCCTAAGGTCTATGCGATGATGCACAACGCTCGATTCCCTTGGCTCAAGGACCAATGCGTAGCAACGCACACTTGCCCTGACGGCTGGAATCCCGTAATGTTTGAACTGATCCGGACGGCTTCGGATTAGGTCATTCCTGGTTGTCCTCAATCGGTTCAAAAGACCCGCCATCTGTTTCCATTAGTGGCGCAAATGCATTCCTGAGGTCGTTGAGTACTGCGTCCTTTTCCGGGCGATTCGTCATGATTGTCAGACTTCGTCCGTACCAACCACAGTCCAGGCAGTAGTATGCTGGGTGAAAACTCCCTATGTATCCGAGATCGCGGTAGGAAGTTAGGTCTACAAGTCGTGGGCTCTTGCAGACTGGACATATGGCAATATCCGCTGAAATGCCTTTTCTCTTTAATTCATCCAGGGCTTCTCTGACTGCTTTCAGTCGTCTTAGCTCTTGCAGTTCCTTTCGTGTAAGCTGCCCGGTGGCTGGTTGGGACATTTGTGGCACCCACGAGTCCCTGCTTGGGCTGGGCATATACACTTTATGAACAGGCACTAAGCGTACTAGATCGCTAAACGGCACGTAGCACCATAAACGCCGCACACCCAGAAGAGTCAAATCTGAATGAGTAGTGAGCAAAATGGGAGATCCCATGAGCGAGGTTGACTTCATTAAAACTACAGCCCTATGCGCGAGAGAATGGCGTGACAGGGTTCTTGGCGAGCTCACAGAATCCGGTTGCACAGACTTGTCATATCAGCCGAAGTCTGGCATGTCCTCTATTGGTTGGGTGTTGGCTCATCAAGCAACAGTACTTGATTTCACGCTCAACGGGCTCATCAAGAGGGGTTCATTGAAGAATTCTGGCATGGGAAAAGCGTATGCTCCCGGAACATCTGGTGCATGGGATGGCACATTGTTGGAAGAGATACACAAGTACTACGACTCTGGGGAATACGAATTTCTTGAATGGGTGGGAAAAGCAACTCCCGATGAGTTGGCCCGAGTGATTCAAGAAGGAGAAGCCCCTCCGTTCTTTGTCGGAATGGCAATACGAAAGCTTATCGCGACTATGTTCGCACACATCAACTACCATACCGGGCATCTGCAAGCTATACACAAGGACTGGCTCAAAGGTCAGGCAGAAGCCCGTAACTAGCGCCTTGAAGGTTGATGATACAGTGGTCGGAGCGACGGGTCGGGGCAAACTGGTGGATGCATTGCTTGTTGTCATCGCAGTTGTCGCTCTTTCAGTCGCGCTTTGGGTCTGGATAGCCGCAGCTCCTATTGAACGGGAAGTCGTCTTCCTAGCCACCACAATCGCTCTCGTGATAGCATTGGTGCTTGTGGTTAACGTGGTTATATTGATGATATTCCGCCTTCAGAAGCGAATCTCACACCTAGAGGGAGAGATTTCTCAGAATGATGCTCCATCGCAAGAAACTCCAGAAGAACAGGTCATTGTCGTTACCCTGACTAACACTGAGCGTCGGATCATTAACAGACTGGAGGAAAGTGAAGGTCGACTGACACAGGATGAGTTACGACGAGCAACCGGTCTCAGCAAGTCCACTTTGAGTGTCACGTTAACAACGTTGGAACGGAAGAGTCTGGTTGAACGAGAGATAAGTGGAAGAACCAAAATTGTAACCCTCAAGCGAAGAGTTTCTCGATAAAACCCTCAAAACAGGTGAAGGTATCCCATCTTTTGGAACGGTTCAGGACACTTATAGTCCTGTTATGACCCAACTGGGGATTGATAGGCCTTCTTCCTCGCGCGGTCTGAACAGTTCACCGAGAACCGCTATTACACTTCGTTTCCTCTCTTTTGTTATAGTCCAAGAGGACTTAGGATTGTAATTGCCGTGAAACCTAACGATCTAAGATTCATTGCATTGGGATTGCTTGTGAGCATAGCATTGCTCAACGTTGCACCTAATGCAGCACTGGCCGATCCGGGCACGCACGCCCTAGCACAGATTGTGGAGCCCTTCGAGGAGATGCTCCCCGGAGTATATGTTGCATACATGTGGTGGAACGAGTCCGGTTCAGACCTAGACTGGACGTTCGATAACATACAACCTGGCTACGGGGATCAGGTCATAGAGGATGTCTACGAATACACATTCTATGTTGAGGACACTAATGGGACTGGATACTATATTATGGAAGAGAGTGTTTCCGAGTGGTCTTACAACTGGTCATTCTCCAATCTCTTTGTGACGATTATTCTTGACCCTGACGGTTCATACATGTCTTGGTTGGCGAATCAGGGACTCCCGGATGAAACTACATATGTATCTGCTCCTGAAGAGCAAGTACCTGACATTCTTCCGGATGATCCTCTAGAAGAACCAATAGAAGAAACAGACTCCCTTTGGTACATATTCTGGGCGCCAGAACCGGAAGCAATGACTGGAGATGAAGTATTCATCTACGCATCCTTCTACTTCTCCGAAGATGAGGGCAGCTCGTATTCCGCGGGGGACTACTCGTGGTTCACCGAGGGGATGGTACCTGTTGATCCCAATGATGTAATCCCGAACTTGGCAGAGGAATACTACTGGGCTTCGTACATGAACGAGTCCT
>WTCK01000180.1 GCA_013138615.1 Candidatus Thorarchaeota archaeon
ACCTACTCACTTGGAATCCATTGCTGGATATTGACTACGACAATGGGCTCAAGTCCATCAGAGGACTAGTTGAGAAACACATCTCCAGTTGATATCAAATCATGAAACTCGTGGAGCCGAGAGGCCAAACGACAGAGAATGTGTTGTGGTGCCGAGGACGAGATTTGAACTCGTGAACTCCTACGAGAGTGGATTTCCCATGGGAGTCAAGCCATTGGCTTGAAGGATCTTGAGCCCACCGCCGTTGACCGGGCTTGGCTACCTCGGCACGCTTCATAAGACCGAAGATTAAGTCCGTTTATAGCCATTTCCGTACTCTTTGTCAGATTCAGGTTTATGATGCAGACTAAGCTTACAGTTGTCGCATACAGGGAAGTACAACTATCGGGTCAATCATGAATGCTTGAAGAGCTGCTATTCTTCTGACCAATCTTCGCCTTCGGGTACTCGCACGATATCGAGCTCCAACAGGCGATTCAAGGCTTTCTCGGCTGCCTCAGGCACTTGGTGCTCGAACTTTGCACCGGTGATGACTATCTTGCCGGACCCAAAGAGAAGAATCACTACCTTGGGGTCTCGCATTCTGTAGATCAAACCTGGGAATTGTTCTGGTTCGTACATGCTGTTCTCAAGCGTCACAGCGGCGAGCTCAAGATTCAGTTCTGCTCCCAGGCTGGCACTGGCAACGATATTCTGTACTGTAATGGCGGGTCTGCCCGGAATCTTGATTCCAGATTCTCGGAGAGTTTTCACAATCTTGTGCACGGCCCTCTTTGCGTCCTTTTCGCTCTTTGCTCCTGTGCATACCATCTTGCCTGTATTGAAGATGAGTGTTGCAGTCTTCGGCTTTTTGAGTCGGTAGACCAGTCCTGGAAACTGTTCTGGGTCAAACTCAACGTTTGGCATGGTAGCTGCTATCTCATCCAAATCAAGAGTGCTGTTGGTCACCACTGAGGCAACAACGTTCTGAATTTGGGTAGTGGGTTTCGGTCTGGTCAATGTCATAGCTCCTTTGGTTTGCTCGTGGGTGCGAACTTAATTTTTAACCCTTTATAAAGAGGTGCTTTATAAGGGATATTATGTGGGCGGAGTGACTTGTCTAGCTCTCAAGATATGGCTTAATCTGGCTGTAGAAGTCCGCAAGTATCTTGGTTTTATGGTCTTCAGTTTCCAAGATGAACAGACGTATCTGCTGGCCCACTTTAATCTCCTTGATAAGCCCCAAATCAACCAGCGGCTGCATGACTCTATGAATCGTGGAGTGAGCCAGTCCTGTTTCCTTGGCGATTCTACTCAGGTTGAAGAACTCCTTTGGGCGGTCCAGAAAATGCTGAACTACCCTGGTCTGAGCTCGGGACGAGAAAATCTTCTCAAGCAATTTCTGCACTTCTTGTGACTCTCCAATAGTTTCATTCATCGGAACCATACACCACTAAGCTTCCAATTTCTTCACCCTTACCAACAAGGCGCCGGAGATTCTCTGGATCATTACCATTGAAGATTACCGCCTTGATCTTGGACCGCGCCACCACTTTGATAGCAACGGGGTCAAATAGCTTGTATTCTCCAGCTCGCGTTCCACTGCCTGCGAGAATCGACCTGAGTTCCTTGATATCAACCCTCTTGAGCATCTTGGCTCCAGGTTGTTTCGGGTCCCGGTCGTACACACCGTCCACGTTTGTGGCATTTAGCAGTATATCCGCATCAACAGATTCAGCAGCGAGAGCAGCAACCGCGTTGGTGGATTGCCCTGGGGTTAATCCCCCCATCAAGACAGCCTTACCGTGCTGAAATGCAACCTCTAATTCATCAAGCGTTTCCACTATCTTGGGAAAAGCTGCATCACCCAGGGCTGCACAGAGCAGCTCTGCGTTATGCCTTGCCATCTTGATTCCAATCCAATCACATTGGGCCTCGCTCGCCCCAAGTTCTCGGGCTGCGGAAATGAACACTCTCGCGGGCTTACCTCCACCAACAACAATGACAAACTCGTGACCTTTCCCAAGGAGTGCTTGCACTACCTTTGCGTACTCTCTCATCCTATCAATCATGACTTGACCGTTTTCATCGTAGAGGAGTGAGCCTCCAAGCTTTAGAACTGCCCGCATGGTGAATTCGCATTATCATTCTGAGGGCGACTAATGAAACTTTCTAAAATTGAATGGTTCATCGAAATTTCGACCGCTAGTGAGCCAGACCGCTAGCCCTCTAACGCGCCATTTGATCAACTTCGGTCCAGTCAGACGATTCATTCAATCGACTGATGGCATCTTCTGACAGCTTCAACTCTAGGGATGCAAGATTCTCCTTTAGTTGTTCCACTGAGTTAACGCCTATGATGGGTGCTGTGATTGTATCCCTTGTCAAGACCCATGCTAGGGCAACCTGCGCAACAGTAGCCTCCAGATCTGTCGCAGTCTCTGTCAAGACCTCGATTATTCTGAAGTTCCGTTCTTTGTAGTATCTCGTCTTGGTGGTTGCAGCTCTCTTTGATTCAGGTGCAGAATCTTCTGAGTATCTTCCGGTCAGGAAACCTCCCCCAAGAGGACTGTAGCTAATGACGCCCAAGTTGTGCATCTCGATTACTGGCTGCAGATGTTTCTCATAGTCCCTTCTACGCGCTAGACTGTACGGAGGCTGCAGTGATTCGTATCTGACAAGTCCATGCTTATCACTCATCCAAAATGAATCAACCAGTTCTGCTCCTGTGAAGTTTGATGCTCCCACATAGTGAACGACACCGGCATCAACAAGAGTGGTATATGCACGGAGGGTTTCCTCTTGCGAAACTTCCGGGTCAAATGAATGACTCTGATACAGATCAACGTAGTCCGTATTGAGTCGATCAAGACTTCTAGTGATTGATTCCAATATGTGCTTGCGAGAGAGTCCAACATCATTGGGATTGGGGCTCATCTCACCCCTCACTTTGGTTGCCAGCACAATCTCATCGCGGTCTTGATTGACGAGCCACCGACCTATGATTTCCTCGGACTTCCCCGAATATGACTCTTCGGCCCATTTTGAGTAGATATCAGCAGTATCAATCGTGTTTAGCCCAGCCTCAAGGGCCACATCGAGCAGTTTGTGACTTGTTTCTTCGTCCACCAACAACCCCATCTGCATTGTCCCCAGAATCAGACGCGAAACATTGAGACCCGTTTGACCAAGCTTTACGTATTTCATGGCTGAACTATAGTTAACGACCACTAGTTAACTCTTTACATCACTGACTTTAGGGTCTTGGAGGACCCACGCGCCTGCACAACGCCCAACTACACGACACCAGTTTATATGTGGATAAGAGGATAGCGGAATAATTCAACCAATATGGTGAACCATATGAAAACAGAGAGGATGTTATTACTCGCGCTGACCATGGGTATCCTCCTATTGGCCATGTCACCACGAGTAACGCACGCTGCCATCATCGGCAACACATACTACTTCACGGGTACGTGGATGGAGTCGAGTTATCAGGAAGATAACAATCCGGTTTTCACATCTACATCCAGCGAACAGTTCAAGATGGAGATTCTAAATGTGACAGCCGGGGACTTGATAGAATACAACTATCAAGGCTTTGCCTTTGGATCCGGTCCAAGAAACGAGAACTACACAACTCCATTCCAAGACAACAAGGTGTATTTCGACCTATATACGTTCAATCCAGATAATGATAGTCTGGCTGAATCTACAGATATCGATATCTATCCTACCATGTCCTCTGGCAATCCAGCTAGGCATCTTTTGGTGAATCCTATATGGATAACACACGATGTAGATTGGAATGCGGCAGTAGCAGATGTCAATAGCGATTCAACTGTCAGTTCAATCGTGGAATCTGCTAATGAAGGTGCGTTCACCTTCACGATTATCGTTAATGTGAATGGCACAATCGAGGTGGGAGGCGATTTTCAGAAAGCCAATGGAACATACACATACACATTCGTAGCTTCGTATGATTCGGACGGCATAGCGTTGAACTGGGCGTTCTCACAAGCAATGAATCTGCATAACGAAAACGCCACACAAAGATACACCGTGGGCTCATCGTTCACTCGCACCTCTGGCGTTGGTCCGGGGATTGGGATTGATCCCTTCATGGGAATTCCACTGATCTATGTGGCTGCTTCAGTACCCGTCGTTCTCATAATCGGTCTTCTCATTGGTAAGAAGATGTGGGGCTGAAAACACGCGATATGAGGGAGCTCGGTACATCTCCGACCCCTCTCCTCCTTCTTTTCACTCAGATTTCATACATTGATAGCTTTGGCTAAATCATCTTGTCCATAACCCTTTTAGGAGACATCACTTGTGCGTGGCTGAAGCGGTACAAGCCGACCCTTGCTGACATCAAGGAGACTGATGTTTTGCCAACGAAGTTCAAACCTAAGATAACGTCCAAACGCTGGAAACCTGAGGCCGAGGAAGAAATACTGAAAACGTGGTTCGATGAAGATCTCTATGCCTTTGATCCTGACTCTGGAAAGGAGATTTTCACGATAGATACCCCGCCCCCCTATCTCTCAGGCCCAATGCATGTGGGGCAGGTTGTTCATTACACACAGATAGATGAGATTGCCAGGTATCGGCGGATGCAAGGACTAGAGGTTAACTTTCCCTTAGGTATAGACCGTAACGGTCTCCCAGTGGAAGTGAGGGTTGAAAAAGATCTTGGGTTGAATATGCATACCACTCCACGAGAGATATTCATCCAGAAATGCAGAGAGCTATTGGATGAGGATGAGAAAATTGCTCTTGCAGCTTTCAAGCGACTTGGTCTTGGATTCAATACTTATGATGACGAAGGTAGCTATCGTACAGATAGTCCAAAATACAGAGCGGTAACTCAAGCAACATTCATCGATATCTGGAACAAGGGTTTGGTGTACAATGGCATACGACCCAATAACTGGTGTTTTGAATGCGGTACAACAATTGCTGACGCAGAAGTTGAGTACTCAGAGCGCCCAACAACCCTGCACTATCTCCACTTCCAAGTAGATGGACTTGATCCAATAGAGATAGCCACGACGCGACCAGAGCTGCTCTGTGCGTGTGGTGCCATATTTATTCATCCTGAAGACAAACGCTATCCCAGCTATGTTGGCAAGAAAGCCAAAGTGCCAGTCTTTGGTCATGAGGTGCAAATCATTGAGAGTCCCACGGCTCAAATGGATGTTGGAACTGGCGCTTTGATGGTGTGTAGCTACGGGGACCAAGCTGATATTGCGGCGTTTCGTGACTATGCACTAAAGCCTATAGCAGCCATCTCACCTGATGGCACGATGACTGAGGCTGCGGGAGAATACGCTGGTCTAACGGTTTCAGAAGCACGGATGAGGGTGATTGAGGCTCTCATGAAGGGGAAATTCCTGTTCAAGCAGGAGGAATCAGTACAGAGAGTGCCCCTATGCTGGCGCAGTAGGACTCCCATTGAATTCATAGCAATGGAGGAATATTATGTCAAGCAAGTCGAGTTCATTGATGATTTGATGAAGATTACAAATGAAACGCCATTCTTTCCCAACTTTCACAGGCAGATACTCATTGATTGGTTGAACAGGGTTTCTGTGGATTGGCCAGTGAGCAGACGCAGATACTACGGCACGGAGCTACCGATCTGGTACTGCAATGCATGCGGTGAGGCAGTCTTGCCCGAATCCGGTGAGATCCGGTACTACCAACCGTGGAAGGAAGACCCCCCATTCAAGAAATGCCCCAAGTGCAGTGCGGAAGAGGGTTTCAGAGGTGAAGAACGAACTTTCGACACATGGATGGACTCCTCAATAAGCGGCCTGCAAGCAATTGGCTATCTGCGTGATGATAATCTCTTCAAGAAGGCCTTCGGCAATGTTCTGCGCCCGCAGGGCAAGGATATCGTAAGGACTTGGCTCTACTACTCTCTCCTGAGGACCTATCAGCTGACAGGGAAACCAGCCTTCAAGGAGATCTGGGTTTCAGGATTTGTGGTTGACGAGAACGGCGAGGCAATGAGCAAATCAAGAGGCAACTCGCCGCCACCGATGCCGTTTGTGGAGAAGTACGGCGCCGATGAAATACGGTTCTTCGGGGTGCTTGAGGCTGGACTCGGCAGCGATATACGCTTCTCAGAGGACCGACTAGCTGGCGTGTCAAAGTTCATGACAAAGCTCTGGAATATTGCACGTTTCATTTCCATGTTTCCTGTGCCAGAGAAAATAGAATTTGCAGACCTGACTCCAGTGGATCAGTGGGTTCTTGCGGAGGCTAGCAAGACAGTTGAGAGAATATTGCCTGATTGTAACCTTCTGGACTTCCATAAGCCCGCAATTGAAATCAGAAGGTTTGCTTGGAACTTCTTTGCGGACCACGTCCTAGAAATGCTCAAGGGACGGTGTTTCAATGGCGAAGGCACGTTCACTGAGAGTGAGCAAAAATCTGCATGGTTTGCTCTGCATAAAACATTGAAAATCATCCTGAAGGCTTTGGCGCCCATCACTCCATTCATCACCGACCGGGTTTATCGAGAGCTCTACGATCCGAAGGGTATACACCGAAAGGCATACCCCTCCCCACAGGAAGAGTGGATCTCAGATATGACTGAGCACACGGGCTTGTTGATGCAGACTAATGCAGCATTCTGGAAGTTCAAACGTGAGAGTGGCCTGTCGCTCCGCCAAGGAGTGCCCGAAGCCTATGTTTCAGATAAACTCAAGCTGTGGGCTAGGGATTTGCAGGCAATGCATGGCATAGAAACGATTGGTTTTGGAAAGCCATCAGGTGATGGCTTCGTTGAAGTAATAATTCCAGAAACGGAGGAGGTAATATTCGTGAAACCGCCCCCGACAGAGCCTGCATAGTGTGCTACACCGCCTACTTCACGACTACATGATTTTCGTGCTCGACAGGGCATTTCATGCTGTTCGCTACAAGGCAGTATTTGCCAGCCAACTCGAGAGCTCTCTCCGCCTTTGACTTGAGATCCCCGGAGTCAACAGTGACAGTTGCCTTGAGCAGTATCTTTGTGAACTGGAAGCCTTTCTCCACTCTTTCAAGTGTCCCTACGCCTTCACAGGTGAACGCTTGGTAGTCGAATCTCATCTTGTGAGTGAAGGTTACAAATGTAGTCATTAGACATGATGCCGCAGCGGCGACAAACAGGTCCTCGGGCGATATGATACCTTCAGGTCCTCCGAACTCGGGAGGTGAGGCTACCTGCACCTTTGGCTTTCCCTTAACAGTCAGATTACCGGCTCGGTCATGTGTCCAGTCAATTGTTACAAGATACTCATGGGACTCATCAGTCATAGTATGCACCTGAGCATTTCCTAGGAGCGCCCTTAGGAAAAGGGTTTGGTTCTAGCTGTAACTCTTCGCACCGTTGTCATTCCACGACTACTTCGGTTACGTGTGTGATGGGACATTTCATGCTGTTGCCTACAAAGCAGTACTTGGCAGCAAGCTCCAGTGCTCTCTCTATCTTGCCTTTAAGACTCTCAGATTCAACGACCACCCTTGCTTTCATGTCGATTTGTGTTATCTCGTAGCTTCGACCTACTGACTCCAGTTTTCCAGTAGAATCGCATTCAAATGACTTGAAACTGATGTG
>WTCK01000091.1 GCA_013138615.1 Candidatus Thorarchaeota archaeon
TTCTCGGCGCCCTCAAACACTGCATCCTGCCAATTCCTTGTCGGCATGGCTGCGGCCTTGTTGAGCACCAAAACATTACCTGCTGTGCCAAGTCCTCGATATTTCTCAGTTGCAGGCCCTTTGGCACGTTTATACATCTCAAAGGATAATTCCTTGAACTTCTCGATATCAGCCACAGTAATGTCTGCAGTGCCTCTTACTGCAATCGCCTTGAAGTTCTTCGACCCCATGATTGCGCCCATTCCAGTCCGCCCAGCCGCGCGCAACCTGTCATTGATGATGCATGCAAATCGTACAAGATTCTCCCCGGCGGGTCCTATGGAAGCCAATCGAACTCCTGGGTCTCCCAGTTCCTCCTTGATCATGGCTTCTGTTTCCCAATTGTCCTTCCCCCATAGATGCGAAGCATCCATCAACTGCACTGATTCATCCTCGATATAGAGATAGATGGGATTTTTCGCTTTGCCCGTTACCACAACGATATCGTAGCCTGCTCGCCTCATCTCGGCTCCAAAGAATCCTGTTGAGTAGGCTTCTCCAAGGGCATTTGATGGAGGAGATTTACCCGCGACGCCCCACTTGCTGCTTGCTCCCGGGACCATTACGCCACAGAACGTTCCCAGCGAAAAGACTATGGGGTTCTCAGGGTCAAAAGCATCAGTTCCTGGCCGCTGGAGATCGGTTATCATCTTGATTCCGAATCCGGCGCCCCCTAGGAAGTCCTCAGCCATCTTCTCAGGAAGCGGTTCGGTTCTGGACTCCCCAGTCGTTAAGTCAACATAGAGAATTTTTCCTGCATAACCTTCCAATACGAAGCACTCTCTCAGTTCTAGGTTGCCGCTTGGCTTATACAGTCTCGTTATAAGTGTCAGGAAATGTCGATTCTAATTCCCTAATCGAATCATGATTACTAACCCTATATAGTGGTGGGCTATTTCCTAGCACTTAAGAAGGAGAAGTCAAAGGCGAGGTGAAATCACAGTCAGGTCTGACGGGCCTTTGACTGTATTTCTGCACCTGGAGGAAGAACAGTGCCGCTAAAACTCCTCAGGACTGAAGATGACCGCACTCTGACAATCGAGCGCGGACTCTATACCAAGCGATTCCTTCTAATTGTTGATAGAGAAACGTGCAGGGGGTGTGGTATTTGTGAGAGAGTCTGCCACACAGGCGCAATATCTCTTCACGAACGGCCTAAGGAAGTCATTGATGGTAAAGAGAGAGCTGTGAGAGCCCAGATTGACATTGACCCACACTTGTGCGATCACTGTGGTATATGTGAGGCGACCTGTCCTTTCGCAGCGATAACACACACGCTCAATGAGGAACCCATGGTCTGTGTGCACGAGTTTGATGCATTCCCCGAGTACATTCGTGAGATTGTCATAGATGAGTCGAAAATCGCACCCTACATCAAGAAGGTGGAAACACTCTGTCCATTGGGGCTTATTTCTGTCGAGGATGGCAAACTGGCAATCGATGAGAAATCCTGTCCTTGTTGCAGGGTCTGTGAAGACAGAACAGATGGTGCAATCAAAGTTCGCAAGATATTCCACGGGTCAATCAAGATAGAACAAGAGAAGTGTCCCAAAGGGTGCCAGAATTGCTTCGATGTATGCCCAGTGGAAGCCTTAGCGCTCAGGGATGATGGAAAGGTCTACCCAATAGACAAGTTCTGTGTCTACTGTGAAGCGTGTGTCAAGGTCTGTCCAGAACCAGAAGCGCTGACAGTGATCCGTACATCAATCCGCCACACTCAGGTGAAGTCTGGAGCGTGGAATAAGACATTGGAGAAGCTGGCCACAGACACAGCCTTGGAACAGGAGATGCGAGCAAAGAGACGTTCTAAGGTTGCTGAGTCCATGACAAGGAGACAAGTGATTGGAGCTGGCGGTGACTAGCAATGACAGAGTCAAAGAATGATACCGATACAAAGGTAATGGAGCTCAGGGAGCCACGCGTAGGTGTGTTTCTTTGCCACTGCGGTTTGAATATCGCTGGAACTCTTGACATGGATGACCTCGAAGAGTACTCCAAGAAATTGCCAGATGTTGTTTTCGTTAAACAGAATCGCTATACATGTGCTGACCCGGGACAAGATGAGATTAGAAAGGCAGTAGTGGAGCAAAATCTCACAAGAGTTGTGGTGGCAGCTTGTTCTCCGAGAATGCATGAGCCAACCTTCAGGACCACTGTCAAAGATGCGGGTCTCAACGAGTTTTATTTCGAAATGGCAAACATAAGGGAACACTGTTCATGGTGTCACCCCAAGGGAGAGGCTACACAGGAGAAGGCAAAAGAGATTATCAAGATGGCGGTGGCCAAAGCTCGACTCTTAGCACCACTCAGGAAGTTCGAGGTCCCAGTCACGCCGAAAGCCATGGTAATAGGCGGCGGAGTTGCTGGAATCCATTCCGCTCTGGACCTAGCGAATATGGGATTCAAGACCTATCTTGTGGAGCGCGACGAGAGCATTGGAGGTCACATGGCTCAACTCGACAAGACATTCCCAACATTAGACTGCTCGATTTGCATCGAAGGACCGAAGATGGTTGAATGTTCCAGAAACCCGAACATCGAGATCATCTCGTATGCGGACATTCTCAAAGTTGATGGCTACATTGGCAACTTCAAGGTCAAGATTCTGAAGAAAGCAAGATACGTGATACAGTCAGAATGCACAGGATGTGGTGAGTGTGTCGAGAGTTGTCCAGTAGAATATCCAAACAGCTGGGAACAGAACCTCGGAACGCGAAAGGCGATATCAATTCCGTTTCCCCAAGCAGTTCCACTGGTTTTCACGATAAACATGGATCACTGCATTGAGTGCTTCAAGTGTATTGACGCCTGCGGCGATAGGCAGGCCATAAACTTCTCTCAAGAGCCTGAGGAGATTGAGGTAGAGGTTGGTACCATAGTCGTAGCGACTGGTTTCCACTCAATGTATGAACCAACACCAGGGTCAGAGAGCAAGCCAGCGGAAAAGGGATACTATGGCTATGGCAAGTTTGACAATGTGCTTACCAACCTTGAGGTAGAGAGACTTGTCTGCGCAGGTGGACCAACCGGTGGAGAG